>PAOX01000006.1 GCA_002710085.1 Fidelibacterota bacterium | reverse complement strand
GTTAAATTTCAGGAATCTGGTTGGCCAAATAGTTTGTTAACAATGCGTTTTCGTTTTTATCATGGAGAAGATTTAACAGATACCCCTCAAACATTTCAACCAATGTGGGTAGGAACAATACCATTTAATCCTGATTTTGATGATAATACTCCTCCTATTGTATTTGNAGTTCCTGANGATGCTACAAANGTAGANTTNGTATCATANATTACAGGNCATGGATGGGGNNGTNATGGCACTTTCAATTGTGCTGAATTTTGTAATTCAAAACATATTTTTACAGTTAATGGCGGNGTNCATGAATTTGAAACTGCTTATCCTGAAGCAGNNGATAATNATTANTGTATGGAANNNGNAACAATTNNNNAAGGNGTTNNNCCAAATCAATNNGGNACTTGGGGCTATGGTAGAGCTGGNTGGTGCCCAGGTCAAGATGTTCATCCTGTAATNACAGATATTACAGATTATATTTCTACTGGAGAAGAAAATGTGATGCAATACTCTGCATGCCGTGAATCATGGAATGGATGTGTTGANCCTCCTNTATGNCCACCAAATGATTGNTACTGCCCTGAAATTGCTGTTTCATCTTATATNATTATTTGGCGCTAAGNTCGTCTATACTATATGGAATTATCTAAAANATATAACCCCNAAAATGTAGAATCAAANTGGTATAAATTTTGGCAAGANCAAAATGTNTTTGAGCCAAATGCTNATCATNATGAAGCTTTNACTATTATGATTCCACCTCCAAACGTAACAGGNATTCTTCATATGGGNCATGTATTAAATAATACAATTCAAGATNTTTTNATNCGAAAAGANCGTATGAACTTAAAAAGTACTTTATGGCTTCCAGGTATGGANCATGCNTCAATTGCAACAGAGGCAAAAGTAACAAAAATGCTTTTAGATAAAGGAGAAAANAAAGANGNGCTTGGAAGAGAAAAATTTCTTGAACATGCCTGGGATTGGAAAGAAGAATANGGTGGNAAAATTCTTAATCAATTAAANCGATTAGGNGCCTCNTGNGACTGGAATCAAACNACCTTTACAATGGANTCAAAATATAGTGAATCAGTTATTCATGCTTTTGTAAAACTATATGAAGANGGNCTAATCTATAAAGGTGAAAGNATTATTAATTGGGANCCAAAAGGATTAACAGCTCTATCTGATGAAGAAGTTATTTATAAAGAAAAACAAGGNCATTTATGGCATTTTAANTATCCTATTAANAANAGTGANGAATTTATGANTGTNGCAACNACNAGGCCCGAAACTATGCTAGGAGATACAGGTGTAGCAGTAAACCCAAATGATAAAAGATATCANCATTTAATAGGGAAAACTATTATTTTGCCAATTATAAATCGTGAAATTCCAATATTTGCAGATGAATATGTTGATATGGAATTTGGTACGGGTTGTGTAAAAGTAACACCTGCGCATGATCCCAATGATTATGATATGGGCTTAAGACATAAATTAGAAGTGATTAATATACTTCATCCAGATGCTAAATTAAATGACAATTGCCCATTAGAATTTCAAAATNTAGATAGGTTTAAGGCTCGAAAATTAATCATTGAAAAAATAAGNGNATTAGGTTTATTAGATAAAATTGAAGACTATACACATCAAGTAGGNCACTCNGAAAGAACAGATGCTATTGTAGANCCNTATATCTCTAAACAATGGTTTTTAAAAATGGAAAAATTAGCAGAACCNGCANTAAAGGTAGTTAATAATGGAGAAATAAAATTTTANCCTGAAAGATGGANTAAAACATATAANCATTGGTTAGAAAATATTAAAGATTGGTGTATTTCACGACAATTATGGTGGGGNCACAGAATCCCNGTATGGTATAAAGGAGATGAAATATATTGTGGNACTACTCCTCCAAGTGGTAATGGNTGGNTACAAGATGAAGATGTNTTAGATACATGGTTTAGCTCATGGCTATGGCCTTTTGCAACTTTAGGATGGCCTGAAGAAACGCCAAAATTACAAAAATTTTATCCAACAAATGACTTAGTTACAGGCCCAGANATTATNTTTTTCTGGGTAGCTCGTATGATTATGGCAGGACTATATTTTAAAAAAGAAATCCCATTTAAAAATGTTTACTTCAATGGTATTGTTAGAGATGCAGAAGGTAGAAAAATGAGTAAATCATTAGGGAACTCTGCNGACCCTCTTGANCTNATTGAAAAATATGGCTCTGATGCTGTTAGGGTTGGCTTATTACTTATTGCNCCAGCTGGTTCAGATATATTATACTCAGAAAGTAAATTAGAGCATGGTAGGAATTTCATGAATAAATTATGGAATTCTGCTCGCTTCATTTTAATGAATGCAAATGATTTAAAAGGTAATTTGCCAGATGATAAAAAATTACATATTACCGATAAATGGATTTTGTCAAAACTGAATAATTCCGTAGACAAAATAAATGGATACTATGATGATTATAAATTGAATGAAGTAATAAAAACAATTTATGAATTTGTATATGATTATTTCTGTGATTGGTATATAGAATTTACAAAAACACGCTTTTATGGCGAAGATAAAGAAGATAAAAAAACAGCGGAAGCTGTATCAATATATATTCTAAAAAATGTGTTGAAATTGCTCCACCCATTTACACCTCATATCACTGAAGAAATTTGGAGTTTTTTGGATGTAGACAAAAATAATACCAGTGCAGACAAAACTAAATTATTAATTACTAGTCAGTCTCCTATATTTGATAAAAAAATGGTAAATCATAATATAGAGCAAGACATTAAATTAATTATGACAGCTATTAGTTCAGTAAGAAATATCAAAGCAAGCTTAAATATTTCGCCGTCAAAAACAATTAATATGCATGTTAGGGGAAAAAGTAAGTATACTGATATCATTAAAGAAAATATTGATTTAATGGATAGGATGATTAAAATTGAAAGTTTGGAAGTAGGAGAAAATTTACAAAAGCCCACACAATCAGCAACTGCAGTAATTGAAAATCTTGAAATTTTTATTCCACTAAAAGGGTTAATTGATTTAAAAGAAGAAGTTAAGCGATTAGAAAAACAAGTAGCAGATATGACAGGTCGATTAAACTCAGTTTCAAAAAAATTAGAAAATAAAAATTTTGTTGAAAGAGCTCCGAAAAAAATTATAGACCATGAAAAAACAAAACAAGCTGATTACCAACAACAATTAAATAAGTTAACAGAAAACTTGAATTCACTAATAAAGTAATATTCTATTTTCAATTGAAATTTTCCAATCCACTATACGATGATATTACATACCTTAAAGGGGTAGGGCCAAAAAGAGCTAAGCAATTAAAAGCCTATGGAATAGAGNTNGTGTCAGATTTATTAAATCATATTCCTAGAAAGTACTTAGATAGAACNAATATCAAGACTATTAATCAAACTACAATCGGTGAACAAACTGTTGTTATTGGAAAAATAATAAGTAAAAATATGAAAATATTGGGTAAACGTCGCTTATTCCAAGTAACAATATCTGATGGTACTGGAGAACTTCAATGTGTGTGGTTTAATGGCTTATCATGGATTGTTGAAAAATTTAAAATTAATGAACAAATCGCAGTCTTTGGAAAAATAGAATTCTATAATGGCTTAAAAATTACTCATCCTGATTTTGATATTTTAGAAGAATCAGAAAATTATAATACTGGTCACATTATTGCACAATATGCTTCTACTTCTGACCTAAAATCAAAAGGGTTAGATAGTAGAGGTTTTAGAAAACTCATTAAAAATATCATTGATAATAATAAATATATTATAGATGATTTTTTACCTTCTTCTATTTTAAAACAAGAAAATTTAATTGAATTAAGACAAGCATTAAAAAATATACACTTTCCAAAAAATAATAGTGAAATTGATCAAGCTTTACATAGGTTGAAATTTAATGAACACTTTTTTATACAGCTACTAATGGCTTTAAAAAGAAAAAATTTGAAGAATAATATAGGTAAATCTTATCTCCAAAGGGGTGAATATTTAAAGACAATTTATGATGATTTAAATTTTGAATTAACTTCTGCACAAATAAGAGTGCTGAGAGAAATACGAACAGATTTGAAATCTAAACAGGTTATGAATCGTTTAATACAGGGGGATGTAGGATCTGGAAAAACAATTGTCGCAGTATTAACAGCTGCAATTGTAATTGCAGAAGAGCAGCAAGTTGCCCTTATGGCTCCAACCGAAATTTTAGCTGAACAGCACTTTGAAAGTATTAAAGAGTATTGTCATAAAGCAAAAATTACGTGTGGNTTAATTACTTCTAATAAATCNCAAAAAGAAAAAAATATTATAATTAATGAATTAAAATCAGGAGAAATTCAATTTATNATTGGTACACACTCATTAATACAAGAAGCTATAAAATTTAATCAATTAGGTTTAATTATTATTGATGAACAGCATAGGTTTGGAGTAGAACATAGAAAATTATTAATTGAAAAAGGTTCATCACCACAAGTGCTTGCAATGACAGCTACTCCAATTCCTAGAACTCTATCTATTACTATACATGGAGATATGGATATTTCNATTATTGATGAATTACCTAAAAATAGACTTCCAATTAAAACAAGTCTGGTATACCCTCAAAACATAGAATCAATATATGAATTTATGCGACAGGAAATGTCAAATGGAGGGCAATGTTTTGTAGTATATCCATTGATAGATGAATCTGAAAAATTAGATTTAGAGGCAGCAAAATCAGGTTATAAAAAATTACAATCTATCTTTAAAAATTTTAAATTAGGTTATATAAACGGCAAAATGAAAAAACAGGATATTGATGAACAAATGCATAAAATGAATCAAGGAAAAATTGATTGTTTAGTAGCTACAACAGTCATTGAAGTTGGTATTAATATCCCAAACGCAACAGTTATAATGGTAGAAAATGCGGAACGTTTTGGTATGACACAATTACATCAACTTCGAGGAAGAATTGGAAGAGGAACTAAACAAAGTCATTGTTTTTTTGTGCAGAGAAAAAAAACACCTAATGCAGATAAAAGATTAAATATTATGGAAAATACATTAGATGGGTTTATAATCTCAGATGAAGATTTAAAAATGAGAGGACCAGGTGATTTTTTTGGTACAAAACAACATGGATTTATAAAATCAAAAGTTGTAGATTTTAGTAATGATGGAGCGATTATAAGAAGAGCTAGGCAACAAGCATTTGAATTAGTCTCTCAAGATCCATTACTGAAGAAAAGTGAATATAAAAAAATTAAAGATAGATTTAAAAATCAATATAATCATATGTTGGAGTTTGTAAAAATTGGATAGTATAAATAATAAAAAATTAAACCAAATACTCATCGTATTATCATTCATAGTACCATTTTTTATTTATTTTTTAACTATGGCACCAACTGTTTCATTATGGGATTGTGGGGAATTTATATCAACCTCAATTATTTTAGGTGTTCCACATCCTCCTGGCACCCCATTATATTTATTGATAGGAAACTTCTTTGCACAAATACCCTTACTGAATGATTTAGGGGCAAGAGTAAATTTAGTTTCTCCTATTGCAAGTGCACTATCAATTATGTTTTTATATATGATTATTGTGCAACTAATTACAAAATTTACAAAAGAAGAAAATACCACAATATATCTTGCTGCATTTATTGGTGCACTCACTTTTACAGTAACAGACTCACAATGGTTCAATGCTGTAGAAGCTGAGGTATATGCTTTATCTACATTCTTTACAGCTATTGTAGTGTGGCTTATTTTAAAATGGTCTTCAAGCTTAAATCAAAATAGTAAAGTTAAATATATAATTTTAATTAGTTATTGTATTGGATTGGCTATTGGTGTCCATTTACTAAATTTATTAGCGCTACCTTTTATTGGGTTAATTGTTTTTTATCAATTAAATAAATCAAACATAATTAAACCAAAACATTACTTAATGCTCTCTGGAATAACTGGCTTAATATTTTTAATTATATATAAAGGGATTATTAAAGGTTTACCATCTATTGCCAATAAAATTTCTGACCCTATTATACTATACATATTTCTGATTATTACCATAATTGCAACCATTATGATAAATATGAAATTAGATAATAAAATCAAACATATTACTATGATTATCTTTTCGTTCAGTCTGCTATTCATTACAGCAAATGAGTTATTTATAGAAGATTATACTCAATTGCTAAAAAATAAAAATCAAGAAATACAAAGCTACTCATATCACTTAAATGAAAATCAAGCAAGTATATATGATAAATTTTTATCTGCTCCAAATGAAGAAGCAAAAACATTTTATTATATGGATATTATACAAAATGGAATTAAATCTGATGTAACAAATTGGGTTATTAAAAATACAGAAANGCAAATCGAGCATTATAATGAAACTGGGATTAATTATTTTAATTTATTAANTACCCAAACACTTTTGAATGTATTAAAAATGCTATTAATGCTTGCCGTAGGGATTNTAGCTTTATTAAAATTTAAAAAAGAATCAGAAAATTACTATCAAATATCAAGGTTAATCATTACATGTACTATGATGGTACTACTAGGATATTCAACATACAGTATGATTTTTATACGTGCTCAACAAAATCCAAAAATAAACTATAATAACCCTGAAGATATTAAAAGTGCTTATCAATATATAAATAGAGACCAATATGGCCAGTGGAGTATCTTAGATAGAGAAACATCCATGGTAATTAATAGCCAAGGAAATAATGAAAGTTGGAAACGTTATACAAAAAATCCTAAAAAGGTAACTCAAGAAGAGGTCACTGAATTTGTATGGAATTATCAATTTAAAGAAATGTATCTACGATATTTTGCTTGGCAATTTATAGGTAAAGAAGATTGGAATGAGCGTAGTTGGACTAGAAATAGTTTAGATGGAACACCATTGATGAGCATGAGACCCTTACAGGGAGTAGATATATGGAGATATGGGCTCCCTTTAGCATTTCTAATTGGTCTATTTGGAATATTTTACCACTTTAAACGTGATCCTAAAAGGGCTCTTTCAGTATTAACATTATTTATATTAACAGGTTTGGCAATTGTAGTGTATTTAAATCAAAGCGATCCACAACCAAGAGAGCGTGATTATGCATATGTAGGCAGTTTTTTTGCATTTGCAATATGGATAGGAATTGGATCTTACGGTTTAATATCAGAAATAAAACAAAAATTTAACTTTAATTCAAAAATTGTAGCTTTAATATTATTAATATCGATGCCTATGATGATGGGCTTTAAAGATTGGTATGAACATGATAGATCTAATAGATATGAAGCATGGGATTATGCATATAACCTACTAAACTCATGTGAACCCAATGGTATCTTATTTACCAATGGTGATAATGATACATTCCCCCTATGGTATATGCAAGAAGTAGAAGAAATAAGGCAAGATGTCAAGATTGTTAATCTAAGTTTATTAAACTTTCCAAGTTATATAAGACAATTGGATGAACATTCTCCTAGCTTAAATATGTTTAATTTAAATGCTGACCAAAAAAATAAAGACGACTATTTAGCNGTTGTAGAATCTGAAGACTATGAAAATTTAATGGAATATGCATTTACACACTGGTTAAAAAATGATTATACAATTAACATAAAGACAGAATCAGGGAAAAATTTTAATTGGCAATTTAGCCCTGGTACNTATGGNTTGGGNCTTACTAATATTACAATTATGAGAATTATNGAAANATGCTTTGATAAAAATCCAATTTATTTTTCTACTACTACAGGTAATAATAATTTAGGACTAGATGATTATTTGATGCAGGAAGGGNTAGTTTATAGATTAACNAATCAAAAGAATAGTACNCCAATGGATATTAGAATGAATATAAATAAAACTATTCAAATGATTACTAAAGCAAATGGTGAGCCTAAATTAGATGATGGGAGTTTTANAGATNTTAATAATAATGGAAAATGGGATGCAGAATTAATTATTAGAACTAAAGATGACTATAANCAATATATGAAATGGATTGAACAATANCCAGAGCTTGGAATATATCGTTATAATAAATTAAATACACCAGGAATATTTTATGGCCCTAATATTGAAAGNCTCGCTGCAAATTATAGAAANGTATTTTTCAAAACTGGTACTAATATTGCATTAGACTTAGAAAGAAAAAATCATCTNNTAANNAGCTTTGATATTATTAATTTAAATCATGAATATTTTCCAAGNNATGTNATTCCTACAGAAATATCNTATGATTATGGNGCCTTATCTTATTGNCAATCTATGCTACAAGTATTNCAATATAAAATTGAATCAAATGCNATGCAACAAAATGCTAATCTTGAAAATGAAATTACATTAATTGATCAAAATATTACTGAATTATTAAAAACTGTAACTCCTGAATTAGTTCAANAATATTTTCCTGATTTTTACATACAATAAAAATGAATTCTAAACCCACCGTATCTATTATTATTCCACATCTAATGGGGAAAGATATATTAGATGAATGTATACAGTCAATCATAACCAATACGCATGATATTGATTATGAAATTATTGTAGTGGATAATAATTGTGAAGATGGTAGTATTAATTATATTGTAGAAAAATTTTCTGAAATTAATATTGTAACATCAAAGTGTAATAAAGGGTATGCTGGAGGATGCAATCTCGGAGCTCAACATGCTAACGGAGAATTTTTATTTTTTCTAAATAATGATACTACAATCACAAAAGATTGTATTAATACACTCATTAAAAGCATACAAAAAAATGATAAAATGGTTTCTATACAGCCCAAAATTAAAAACTACTACAGTCAAAATGAATTTGATTATGCCGGAGGAAATGGTGGGTATATAGATTACTTAGGCTATCCATTTGCTAGAGGCAGAATAATGAATACACTTGAAGAAGATTTAGGTCAATACGATACAGAAGAAAAAATATTCTGGGCAAGTGGAACAGGTTTTATTACTAAAAAAAATATTTTTAATCAAATCGGAGGATTTGATGAATCTTTATTTGCCCATATGGAAGAAATAGACTATCATTGGAAATGCCTATTAAATGGCTATGAAATTTATAGCCAACCAAAATCTATAATATATCATAAAGGTGGTCAAACATTATCATATGGATCATATAAAAAAATATATCTAAATCATAGAAATAGTATGATATTATTTTTAACTAATAATCAAAAAATATCTATAAGCCAAATATTAAAAAGACTAATCTTAGAAAAATTTGCATTTGCATTTTATGTTATGAAATTCAATTTTAAAGGAGCTACAGCAATTTTGCATGCTAATGTTTGGCTACTATTTAATATTAACTATCTACGTAAAAGAAAGAAAGATGTACACAAATCAATTAATGATTATCATCCAATATCAAGTGTATTAATGAAAAACTATTCTATTGTGAAAGAATATTTTTGGAATAAAAAAAATAAATTTAATCAATTAGATTGATGGCCCACTAAATAACTATATAGTGTTTTTAAATTTAAAGTTTTTTCAGTAAAAAAGAAATAAGCTCCATATAAAGTATACATAATTAAACTATATAGATGTAAAAGAATAATAAAATTATTATAGTCTTGAATCCCTAATTTATTTAAAACTCCCTGTACGCCAATATGAAACACACCAAGCCCTCCAAAGCCAACTGGAATCATTAACATAAAAGATGAGGTTACTAAAATTAATAGGCAATCAAAAATACTTAATTGAAATTGAATAAACATTGATTGAATTAAATATACATTAATACAATAAATAGACCAGATTAATGCAGAATATAAAATAATGGCTGTTTTGTGATTAAATTGAATGGCTGAGAAACCATCCCAAATATTTTTAAAAATATTATTAATAGAATTGGGGAAGGAAAATTTTAAAAGCAGTCTATATAGTAAATAACCTAATACAGGAATCCCTAATAAACATAACAGAAAGGGGATCGAAATAAATTGTAATTTAATTTCTAAATAATCAGTACCATAATAAAATAGTACAATTACTCCACCAAATAAAATCGTTATAGTATCTAAAAAACGTTCCATTGCAATAGTGCCAATAATATAGCTGGTTTTTTGATTGGTATTCTTTGCAACCACATAACTTCTAATTATATCACCAATTCTAATTGGTGATACGCAATTTATAAAATAACCAATAAACTGAGATTGAAATAAGCTCTGCACTTTTAATTCTGTATTTGAATTAAATAAATATTTCCACCTATGTGCGCGCAAATAAACACTTATAATTAATAAAAGACATGCAAAAAATAAATAATGCCATTTAATAAAAATTAAAGAAATTAATTCATCAAAAGTTAATTCTCCCCCTGCATTATTAATAAAAAAGAGGATGCTCGAAATAGTAATGATTAAACTAATAAGGCTATGAATAATTATTTTAATAGTCTTCATAATTAATCTCTTAAGTCAAAAATAAAAGCGTCTGGAAAATTAAAAGAAAAAGGGCTGTCTAAATCTATGGTATGATTAGAAAAATTTAAATTAAATAAAGAAATAAGATAGTTAGAATATTGAATATTAATCTCATTAATAGATGATGAATCAGCTAGAAAATCTAAATCTATAATAATATCCTGAATTTCAAAATTAGATGATAAAGCATTAATAGTACCATTACTATCTACTTTAATCATCTCTAAATTTTCAATATTAAAAAAATTTAAAATTAAAGAGTCAATTTGCGGATTGTTGTTTTCAATAAAAATCTGATTTGTAATTTTATTATATCTTTTTAATTCATTGCCTGGAAATAAAAGAATATGATTATTTAAATTTAATTTATATTTATCTGCGTCAATTAAAATACTCCCAGATCCTTTTTCAGATAAACCATCAATATTTTGTGTGATATAATCAAATTGAATTAGTTTAATAGGATTATCTAAAAATATTGTGTTGGAATCAATGAATTTAGAAAATAAGGGGCTGGAACCACCAAAATTTAAACACGTCCCTATTATTAAGAAAAATTTAAACATATAAATATTTTATTTATTAAAAATATCATTAATATATGATTCATCTACAAGGATATCTCGTGCTTTGCTTCCACTATATCCACCTACAATCCCTAATGATTCTAATTCATCAATTAAACGACCTGCCCTACTATAGCCAATCCTAAATCGACGTTGTAATAAGGAAACGGATGCCTGTCCAGTGTCAATAATTAACCTTGCTGCATCTTCTAATAATTCATCATGATTTTCTTCTAAATCAGCACTTCCTTCAATAGAAACTTTTTTTGCTTCAGGTAATTTAATTTCACCAGGTTTAGGCTGCGCATTTATGTGAGTTAATACTTCTTGAATTTCATCTAAATTGATAAAAGCATTGTGCAGTCTTATTGGAGATCCAGTTCCAGGTTGCAAAAACAATAAATCTCCTCTTCCTAATAATTTTTCAGCTCCCATCTGATCTAATATAGTTCTAGAATCTACTTTTGAAGATACCTGAAAAGATAATCTAGCAGGAAAATTAGATTTTATTAAACCTGTAATAACATCTACAGAAGGTCTTTGGGTTGCAACAACCAAATGTATTCCTACTGCTCGTGCTTTTTGAGCTAATCTTGTGATTGGTTCTTCAATTGCTCGGCTAGAAGTCATCATGAGATCAGCTAATTCATCAATTAAAACAACTAAATACGGAACCTTCTCCATATTTGGATCATTGCTAGATTTACTATGATATTCAGCAATATTACGAACATTAGATTCTGCAAATAAAGAAAATCGACGCTCCATTTCATTAATAGAAGCATCTAAAATCCCTACCGCATTATCAGCAGTAGTCATTACATATTCATCTAAATTCGATGATGTAATTAAATGATATCCTACTAGTTGTTTATAAATTGATAACTCTAATTTTTTAGGGTCAATTAAAACAAACTTTACCTCATCTGGTTTTGCTTTATATAAAATAGACATAATAATAGTATTAATACATACTGATTTACCTGCTCCTGTAGCACCTGCAATAAGTAAATGTGGTAATTTCCCTAAATCAAAAACAAATGCATCGCCAGTTGTAGTTTTACCAACAGCAATGGTTAGCTTTGATTCAGCATTAGCATATTTTTCTGAATTTAAAATAGTTTTTAAAAATACAGTCTGAGGATTAGGGTTAGGTAGCTCTATACCAACCGACCTAGAGCCAGGAATAGGTGCAATAACTCTAATACTACTAGCTTGCATAACTCGAGCTAAATCATCAGAGAGTGTGGTAAATTTATTCACCCTAACCCCTTCTGCAGGTTCAATCTCAAATAAAGTAATAACTGGACCTGGAGAAATACGTATTACTTGTCCTTGTACATTAAATGTTTCCAAAGCATGAATGATTTTAGATGCTTGCGCTTTTAAATCATCTTCAGTTAAAGTATTAGTAATTTCTATAGGCTCATTTAATAAATTAGACGGTGGTAGTTTATAATTATCATATGCCTTACTATTAATTTTATCAATATCACTCTCATCAATAGAATCTTCATCATCTATAATAATATTATTTTCTTCATTATGTATTTCATCAGATATAGGCTCCAGCTCCTCATCAATGATTTTATCTGATTCATCATCATGAATTTCTTCCGGACTTTCAACCTTTTCAGATTCTATATCAGAGACTTGTGTCGTGTCGTCAAAACTTTCAGTATCAACAGGATTAGATTGATGTATTTCAATTTTTTGTGGTTTAATATTAGAAATAAAGCTTTTGATAATGTCAAATCCCTTAGAAGAAATATCATAAATAGAAAATTCAATAAAGCCTCGAACAAGAATAAAAAAAGTAATTGGGAGAAAAATATAAATGAAACTTCTTATTGATTCATTTAAAAATGTATGAAATAAATATCCAAGTAAACCTGTTTCATTGCTCACACCAAAATACCAGGTTAAGAAAATAGATAGCCATAATCCTGATCCTAATTGATATAATGATAAAAATAAATATTTTTTATTGGAATAATCTTTGCGCATAAATAATAAATATGCATACATAAATAAAATGGTACAAATACAAAATGAACCATATCCTAAAAAGTATTTAACTAATAGAGATGAAATACTGGCGCCTATAATACCAGTAAAAGGAAGCTGTTCATTATAAATGAAATCAGAAGCAAATAAATTTTGAATAATTTTTGGCTCATAATGTGATTTAAAACCAATCAAACTCAAAAAAATAAAAATTGATAATGAAGCTAATAAAATTGCTAATATTTCATTATTTTTTTTTGACATAATTACCTTAATTATTGATGTAAAGAAGTATTTTGGATAAAAGGAGTTTTAACAATTTTTGCTCCTAGAAATTTTCCTCTAATCTCAATATAAATTGATGATCCAATTTTATGATAAGGGTGGTCAATATAGGCCAAACCAATACCTTTTGATAATGAGGGAGAATGAGTTCTGCTAGTTACTTCTCCAACTTTCATACGCTGCATATTATTACAATCTATATATACACTATATCCTGTTCTTGGAATAGCTTTTTCCGTCATCTCAAAACCAATTAACCTACGTTGATAGTCATTATTTTTTGATTTTAATAAATTATCTCTACCTAAAAAATTGCCTTTATCAAAGTTAACAATCCAAGATAATCCAGCTTCTAATGGATTAGTATCAGTAGAAA
>PAOX01000005.1 GCA_002710085.1 Fidelibacterota bacterium | reverse complement strand
TGATGATAATTATGATACTGGATATCATTCATTTATGTGGAATGGTTTAGATCAGTATGGTAATAAGGTATCTGCAGGTATATATTTCTATAGTTTACATACTAAAGAAATGACTCTGACTAAGAAAATGATACTAATGAAATAATTATAAGTATTATAATAATGTATTTTTAAAAGGGGCTTATTTTTAAAGCCCCTTTTTATTATTTTGATAACAAATTAAAACTTCATTAAATTTTAGCAAATCATAGTAACTTTATTAATTAGGACTATATGACTTATAGAAATATGAATACCATCCCTTTAGGGACTAAATTAAAACTAAAAAAAACTGGTGAAATAGTCACCTTAATAGATATTTTTCATTACCCTACCACTTTTAAAATCGAGTACGATAATGGACAGTTTGATAATGTAAGAACTCATGCAGTTGAATTTATTGATGAGTAATGTTTAGTAAAATCACAAAATTAACATGGATGATTCGATTATTTGGTTTTACTAAAGTAGCAATGATAGCCTATTGTCGACCTCGTGTTATAGTATTTAATGATACAACCTTAGAAATTAAAATTCCATTAAATCGTAGAACAAGAAATCATATTAATACTATGTATTTTGGGGCCTTATCTGTTGGTGCTGATATTACAGGCGGCTTTCTTGCTTTACCTCCAATTCAAAAATCTAAAAGAAAAATTATATTACTTTTTAAAGATTTTAATGCAAAGTTTTTAAAAAGAGCAGAATCTGATGTACATTTTATTTGTAAGGATGGAGAAGCTGTAAAGAATTTAGTGGATGCTGCTATTAAAACTCAAGAAAGACAAAATTTTAAATTAAAAATTATTGCCAAAACTCCTAAAATTTCTGATGATATAGTTGCTGAATTTGAATTAACTTTATCTCTTAAGGATTACACAAACCGTTAGGGAGAATTTCCATCAACAATAACCGACAGTCGGCTGATTTTCAAGATTTAATGCGCTATAGAGTGCATGAGATTTTGTTAATAGCTAGTGATTATGATTCCTATATCCTTGAAGAGGATGGTAGACTTACTGAACAAATTTTAACAGAGTATATTGGAATGAATCTTAGTTATGCTCCTCGTCTATCCAATGCAGCCACAGCTGGTGATGCGATGGAAATGTTAAATCAACGATCATTTGATTTGATTATTGTAATGTTAAGAATTTCAGATATGAATCCAATTAAGCTTTCTAGGAAGATTAAAAAGTCATATCCTGATAAGCCAATTATTTTATTAGTTTTTGATGAGTCAGAATTAAAGCAATTACCATCTAATTATTCTAAGACTATTGATAATGTTTTTATTTGGTCAGGTAATTCCAGTGTATTTCCTGCTATTATTAAATATGTTGAAGATAAGGTAAATGTTGAAAGAGATACTAAAGTTGGAGATGTACGTTCGATTATTGTAGTGGAAGATACACCTCGATATTATTCCAGTATTCTTCCTATGTTATATAAACTTATTGTTTATCATACTAAACAATTAATTGGTTCTAGTTTAGATGATACTCAAAAACTACTACATTTACGTAAAAGACCAAAAATTTTATTAGCGCAAAATTATGAAGAAGCAGTTTCATATTTTAATCAATATCAAAATAATTTATTAGGNATTATATCTGATATTAGATTTCCNAAANANAATAAAAAAGATTCAAAAGCNGGTATTNATTTTTCTGAATATGTTCAATCACAAGATGAAGGTATTCCNATTATTTTACAAACTACTGAAANATCTATATCAGATGACGTANTACATATTACAGATTTATTATTAAATAAAAATTCANCNACTTTATATTATGATTTAAGAGATTTAATTATTAAAAATTTTGGTTTTGGAAATTTTACTTTTAAAAATGTTGGAGAAGATTCAAATAAAATAGAGGCTAGNAATATTGAAGAATTGCTTTCAGGAATTTTAAAAATATCTAATCAATCTTTAGTGTATCATGCATCTAGAAATCATTTTTCAAATTGGCTTGCAGTTAGAGGAGAATTTGANCTTGCTAATGAATTTAGAAAATTAAAAACTTCTCATTTTGATAAAATTGAAGATAGGCGTTCATATCATGTAGAGTTATTAGAGAATGCTTTACAATATAGAAAGGAAAAGTTTAAACTCGTTCAATTTAAAAAAGCAACTTTTGAGAATTCAAATTTTGTAAGAATTGGAAAAGGTTCTTTAGGTGGNAAAGCTAGAGGTTTAGCATTTTTAAATGAAAANATCTATCAAAAGAATATTGTTGATAAATTTCCTTCTATCAATTTAAAAGTTCCACGTACTGCTGTTATATCAACAGATTCATTTGACGTATTTATGGATGAAAATAATCTATGGGAGATTGCTTTAAATAATGATAATAATGAAGAAATTATTAATCATTTTATGAAAGCAAGATTATCAAAAGAACTTATTAAATCTATAAAATCATTTTTAAAAACAATTCATACTCCTTTAGCTATTAGATCTTCAGGCTTATTAGAAGATTCACAATATCAACCACTTGCTGGTATGTATTCTACTTTTATGTTGCCTAATTGTGCAGAGACTGAAAAAGAGCGATTAAGCCAAGTGTGTGAAGCAATTAAAAGAATATATGCTTCTACATTTTTTAGAGCACCTAAAACATTAATGTCTCAATTCGTACAACATCATGCAGAAGAAAAAATGGCNATTATAATCATGGAGATGACAGGTAAAAATCACAGTGGAAAATTTTATCCTACATTTAGTGGAGTAGCTCAAAGTTATAATTATTACCCTGTTTCTCATATGAAAAGAAATCAAGGAATTGCATTTGTTGCATTAGGTTTAGGTAAAACAATTGCAGAAGGAAAAAAATCATTAAGATTTTCTCCATATTATCCTGATATAATATCTCAATATTATTCTAGTGGAACTTTATTAGAAAATTCTCAAAATGAATTTTATGCGCTTAATCTTGATGANGGCAAAAATCCAATGCAAAAAGGAGAGGATGATAATTTATATTTATATAATCTAAATCATGCAGAGGAAGATGGTGAATTAAAACATTTAGCTTCTGTTTTAGATACTAATGACAATGTATTGCGAGATTCACTTTTAAGTGCTGGCCCTAGGGTATTAACTTTTTCTGGTTTATTAAAATATAATAGATTTCCATTATCAGATATTTTAAAATATTTTTTAGAATATGGCGAAGCATCTTTAGGTTGTCCTGTAGAAATAGAATTTGCAGTTAACTTAAATAATGATAAAGAAGATGAGTTTTCTTTATTACAAATTAAACCTATGACTATTAATTCTTTTAATCGTTCTATTATTGATAATGATATTAATAGTAAATCATTATTTTGTAAAAGTGATATTGTTTTAGGAGAGGGCTTGATTGATGATATTTCTCATATCATATATGTAGATATTGATAATTTTGATATATCTCAGTCAAATATGATTGCCTATCAAATTGAAGAATTAAATAAATCATTAGGGCCTAAAAACCCTTATTTATTAATTGGACCAGGAAGATGGGGTTCTTCAGATCAATGGCTTGGTATACCTACATCATGGGAACAAATTAATAATGCTAAAATTATTATGGAGTTAGGTATTGAAGGTTTAGAGCCAGACCCTTCATTTGGGAGTCACTTCTTTCAGAATTTGACTAGTTTACATTTAGGATATTTTACATTTAATAAAAAACAAACTAAGAATGATATCAATTGGGATATTCTAAAAGAAACTACTATAGATACAGAAAAATCAACTAATTATGTCAAATTATTAAAAATGAAAAACCCTTTAAAGTGTATTATTGATGGCACTTCCGGCAAAGGTGTAATTTTAAAAAAATAATTATATTACACCTTGATCAATCATAGAATCTGCTACTTTTATAAATCCAGCGATATTCGCACCTTTAACATAATTTGTAAAATCTTTTTCAGTGCCATATTCTATACATTGACTATGGATATCTTTCATTATTTGATTTAACTTCTGATCAACTTCTTCTTTGCTCCAAGATAACCTCATGCTATTTTGGCTCATTTCTAAACCTGATACTGCTACTCCACCAGCATTTGCTGCTTTACCTGGTCCAAATAAAATTTTATTTTTTATAAATTCATGTACAGCATTTGTTTCAGTAGGCATATTTGCTCCTTCTGCAACACAGATACATTGGTTTTTAATTAGNGTTTTAGCATCGTCTAAGTTAATTTCATTTTGTGTTGCACAAGGAAGCGCAACATCACATTTATTATTCCAAGGTCTTTGACCTTCAAAATATTCAGCTTTAAATTTATCAGTATACTCTTTNATTCTACCACGTTTNTTATTTTTTAAATCTTTAACGTAGTCTAATTTTTCTGAATTTATNCCATCTNNATCATATATTGTACCAGATGAATCTGATAATGTGATAACTTTACCACCTANTTCAATTACTTTNTCTGCAGCAAATTGAGCAACATTCCCAGAACCAGAAATAGCTACAATCTTATTTTTAAAAGATTCATTTTTTGTTTTTAACATTTCTTGAGCAAAATATACTGCNCCATANCCAGTTGCNTCAGGNCTAATCAAGCTACCACCCCANTTTAATCCNTTACCAGTTAANACACCTGTAAACTCATTTCTAATTCTTTTATATTGACCAAACATAAATCCTATTTCTCTTCCACCAACACCTATATCNCCTGCTGGTACATCAGTATNTTGACCAATATGTCTTGATAATTCAGTCATAAATGATTGNCAAAANCTCATNACTTCANNATCAGATTTTCCTTTTGGATCAAAATCAGANCCNCCTTTNCCNCCNCCCATTGGTAAGAGTAGTTANACTATTTTTAAANACNTGNTCAAANCCTAAAAATTTTANAATACTTAANTTTACNGAAGGNTGAAATCTTAGTCCNCCTTTATATGGACCAATTGCAGAATTAAATTCAATTCTATAACCTTTGTTAACTTGTATTACCCCTTTATCATTCATCCATGGAACTCTAAACATAATAACACGTTCTGGCTCAGTGATTCTTTCTAATATTGCATTATATTGATATTGTGGATTATCACTTACAAAATCCCATATTGATTCGATTACTTCATGCACCGCTTGGTGGAATTCAATTTCATTTGGGTTTTTTAACTTTACAGATTCTAAAAAATCATTTACATTTTTATACATCTAAAGACTCCAATATTTATATAGTATTCAATTAATGTTATAATAACAAATTGTTACATGTAAAAATTACGAAATAATGTGTAAATTTAAATACATTTAATTCGCACAAAACATGTTTACAAAATTTAAAAATTATTTAATCAATAAATCAATTAATTACCCTATTAGAACTATTGTTATATCACTATTATTAACTTTATTTATTTTCTTAGGAATTCAATGGTTCAAATTAGATGATGATTTAGTTAAAACTTTCCCTCAAAATTTACCTTCAAAAATTATTTGGGATAGTATTCAAGAAGATTTTGGGCAAACAGAATTTGTATTTGTATCATTTGGTACTCCTAATAATAATATATTAGAAGATAAAATAGCGGTTAAACAAAACGCATTGTTCACAAATGCTGTTCTTGATAATATTACAGGTGTTGACAAGGTAATTTCATTATCAAATTATAATAAATTTGATGGTGATGAAGATTATTTAGATATAGGACCACTTCAATCGGAAAGTTTTTTAGAAGACTTTAATGATGATGATATTATTAATCAAAATTTAAATGAAATAATAACTTATTTTGAAAATAATCCAGATCAGAAACAGCGATTAGTAAGTAATAATAATGATTATTTGAATATTGCAATTAGACCTTTTGATGATTCTGAATTTGCAAATATTGTTACGCAGGTTAAGAGTTTGGCAGATAAATATTTAGGTGATTATGATATTCATTTTGCAGGTCAACCTTATCTAGCTGGTGAAACACCTAATTTAATCAAAAAAGATGTGAGCTCTTTAATGGCTATTGGTATTATTATTATGTTCATCATTTTATTTTTAAATCTGCGTAGCTTTTATGCTGTATTTATTATTCTATTAACAATTATATCTTCTTTTTTAGTGATGCTTGGTTCTATGGGTTGGATGAGATTGATTACTGGAAGTAACTATTTTGATTTTACAATGATGAATACTTCAATGCCAATTATTTTACTAACAATTGCTAATTCGGATGGGGTGCACATTGTTTCTAAATTCTTTAAAGAATTAAGAAAAACAAAAGATAGAGATAAAGCAATTTTTATTACTATGGATTGTCTAATGCAACCTATTTTCTTGACTTCCATTACTACATCGGCAGCATTTATGACGATGATTTCTTCTCCTTTAGAGTATATGGTTGGATATTCAGTGGGTCTTTCTTTTGGAGTTATGTGGGCTTTATTTTTATCATGTACAATGCTCCCATCTTTAATATCATTAAAGAATTGGTCTTTAAATTCTAAAGCTATTTCTAAAGAAAGTATTTTAGAAAAATTAACAAATTATATAGCTAATGTTGTTATTCACAAACCTAAAAAAGTTTTATTTGGAGGATTATTAATTATATGTATTTCAGCAATAGGGATATGGTTGATTAATGTTGAAGTGAATGTAATTAAGTTTTATAAAAAAGGGAACCCTATAAGGGAGAGTACTATTTTTGTGGATGACAACTTTACAGGGACAATGAATTTATCTATTAAGGTTGAGGATCTCATTACTGATAGTGATGGTATTCCTAATTATGAGCATTATTTAAAATTATACAATCTTCAAAATTTTTTAGAAGACAACAATCAAATTAGTATGACATTTTCATTTGTAGATATTTTAGGTCAAGCATATAAAGCATATACAAATTCAGACTCAGATTTTATACCTAATGCAGATGCGTTAGAGGGTACATACACAATGTTAAGTATCAGTGATAAATCTGATATTGATGATGATTTAATTTCATTATTAGGTAAAGACTATGATGATGATTTTTATGATTTAGATCAATTGTTACTAACAGCTATGATTAAAACTATTTCAACAGCAGAAATACAAAATTTAATTTCTCAAACCGAGGAATACATAGAACAAAATTTTGATAATCCAGAGTCTAATGTTAAAATTTCTGGTTTATCTGTTTTCATTAAAGACTTTGTTAATATTATTGTAACGTCTTCCATGACTAGTATTTTATTTTCCTTAGTTTTAATATTATTTATTACTGGTTTATTTTTTAATTCATTTAAATGGGGCTTTCTATCCATTATTCCGCTTGCCTCTGCTATAATTTTAAATTTTGGTTTAATGGGCATATTTGGAATTGATTTAAATCATATGACAGCATTGTTATCTTCGGTTATTATTGGGGTAGGAGTTGATTTTTCAATTCACTACATATCAGATTATAGAAAAAATATAATTAATAATATAGATTATCAAACAATGAGCCTGAAAACTTCTCAAGATGTTGGATATCCAATTTTATTAGATGTTTTTTCTAATATGGGCTTTATTGCATTGTTGTTTTCTATTTTAATTCCCTTAAATCATATGGGTGGGCTGATGGTATTTGCTATGATTTCTACTTCATTTGGGACTTTAACAATTTTAGCAAGTTTAATTAAAATTTTAAAAATCAAAAATCTATAAAGGATAAAAATGTATAGATATATTGCCATATTCTTAATTATCAATTTTATAATTTCAAATGATATTACAGGTTATGAATTAGCTCAAATGATTGATAAAAAATCACAACCGAAAAGTTCACAATCAGAAATTTCCATGAAATTAATTAATATCAAGAAAGATCGAAAAAAAATAAAAGAGATGATTTCTATTTCAAAAGATAATGGTGAAAAAATGTTAATGTTTTTTAAAAGTCCAAAACGCGATAAAGGGGTAGGGTTTTTAAAAATTGAAACAGATGATAATGATAAGATTAGTTTATTTATTCCTAAACTAAAAAAAATAAGGAGAATTTCTTCTTCAAATCAATCAGATTCTTTTATGGGTTCAGATTTAAGTTTTGAAGATATGCTATCACGTAATTTAGATGATTTTGAATATAATATTATTTCTAATACTGATGATTTATATATACTAGAATCAATCTGTAAAGATGATGATAGTGAATATTCTCGCCATATTTCTTGGATATCAAAAGATGATTTATTAATCACAAAAGAAGAATCTTATGATACAACTAACGAATTATTAAAAGAAAAATTATTTAAGCAGATTGAGTTAAATGGCTATCATTTAATATCTGAAATTGATGTTACTAATGTACAAGATCAACACAGAACAATTTTAACCATTAATACTTTAGAAGTTGATGGAGATATAAATGATGATACTTTTAAGGAAATTAATTTAAAACGTTCAGAGAAGTTTTTAAAATAAATGTCAACAAACAGTAAGCTTCAGAGCTTTATTCAAAATCCAAATATTTCATTATGGAAATTAACAATTCCAATGACCATTGGTCTTTTTGTTAATTCTATTTACATATTAGTTGACACCTATTTTCTTGGAAGTAAAATAGGTACTTCTGCTATTTCAGCACTTGGTTATGTTATGCCTTTTTATTTTATTATTATGGGAATTACATTTGGTTTAGCTGCTGGGACTACGACTATGATTGCTCAATATATTGGTAAGCAAGATAAACATAGGGCTGAATTAGTTGCACAAAATAGCATATTAATGGCATGTTTTTTTTCAATTTTTATTTTGAGTTTTATTTATTTATTTGGTAAGCCCTTATTAAGTCTCCAAGTTAAAGGAACTGGAATTTTAACCTTAGCCTTAGATTATTTTTATATTATGGCATTTGGATCTATTTTTTTGATTTTTAGTATTTTTATTAGAGGTATTTTAATAGGAGAAGGGGAATCAATGCTTCCTATGTGGGCCTTAGGTATTGGTACTATTTTAAATATTATTTTAGATCCATTCTTTATTGATTATTTAGGTATCAAGGGTGCTGCTTATGCAACTATTATTAGTCAAATGATTGTAGTATCTATATTTTTGTATTTTATTTTTATTAAACAAAGCACATATATAAAATTTTCCTTTAAAAGTTTAAAATTTGATTTTCAGATTTGGAGAGAAATATTTCATATAGGTATTCCTACATCAATTTCTATGTTAATTATGTCAGTTGGTTTATTTTTAATGAACTCTATTTTTATTGAAGATTCNCATGTNGCTGCATATAATTTAGCAAATAGAATTGAAAATTTTGTNACACTTACTTTAGTTGCTTTATCTAGNTCTCAAGTAACTATTTTAGGNATGTTTTATGGAGCAAAAAGATTTGATTTGATAAAACCTATGGTTCGATATACTACTATATGGTCTATTGCCATCGCATCTGTTTTTTCTATTATAATATTTTTATTTATAGAGGATATAGCACCTTTATTTTTAACGGCCTCTTCAACGCAAGAAATAGATATATCAAAAGAAGCGATTAAAACTACTGTTCAATATTTTCAAGTAATGATATTTGCTTATCCTTTTATTGGTATTACTATGGTTTCAACTAGAGCCATGCAAGCTATTGGAAAAGCATGGCCTATGATGGTTATAGCGTTATTACGTGTAGTAATATTACAATGCACAATGACATATGTTTTTATTATTATTATGAATAAAGATATAAATTGGGCATGGTATGCTATTGGTAATGCNTGTATTATGTCTGCATTATTTGCCTATAGTATGAGAACATATTTTTTTAATAAATTGTATAAAGATTTAGAAAGGTAGATATTTATGGAAAAAGTTTTTGTTAGTGGTGGTTCAGGATATATAGCATTACATTGTATTTCAAAATTAATAAATAAAGGATTCTTTGTCAAAACTTCTTTGCGATCTATGGATAGGAAAGATGAAGTAATAAAGGGGATATCTAAAGTTGTTGATTGTACAGATAAAATTGAATTTTGTGAATTAGATTTAACTAAAGATGAAGGTTGGGATGATGCAATTAAAGGTTGTGATTATGTTTTACATGTAGCNTCTCCATTAATGTTAGGGTTTCCAAAGAATCCTGATGATATTATTTTACCAGCTGTCAATGGATTGAAAAGATGTATTGCATCTGCTGTTAAGAATAAAGTTAAAAGATTTGTAATGACTTCTTCTTTTGCAGCTATTGGTTCTGGATCTAAAACTAAAACAACATTTGATGATAATGATTGGACAGATTTGGATAATCCAGATTTAAATCCTTATAATATCAGTAAAACTAAAGCCGAAATGGCCTTGTGGGATTATATTCAAAGTTTAGATGAAGATCAAAAAATAGAGGTATGCACTATTAATCCTACTGTAGTTATTGGCCCTTCATTATCCCATGATGTTGGAGGATCTAACTTAGCGATTAGTAAATTATTAGATGGATCAATGCCATTTTCTGCTCAATTTGGGATTGATCTTGTAGATGTTCAAGATGTAGCTGANATGCATATTGAAGCTATGTTAAATAAAGACGCNGCAGGTAAAAGATTTCTTCTATCTTCTAAGACAATATGGTATTCAGATCTTGCTAAATTTTTAAGAAAAAATAATTTTTTAAAAGCTCCTAAATATAGTGCTCCAAATTTTTTAATTAGATTATTTTCTTTGTTTGATAAGGAAGTAAGGTTAGTNACAGATAGGCTTGGTATTAAATATGATTTAAAGCCAAACAATGCAATTAATATTTTAAAATGGAAACCTCGTAATATTGATAATGCAATTATTGAAACAGCGGGGCAGTTATACGATTTAAGAAAAGTAAAATAAAATATTATTTTTCAAGTCTTTCTTTTTTTCGTTCTTCTCTATTTTTTGGATCAGGAATTGGTATAGCCTTAAGTAACTTTTTAGTATAATCATGTTGTGGCTCTTTAAAAATAGTTTCTGAATCTCCAGATTCTACTAAATTTCCTAAATACATCACTCCAATTTTTGATGATATATGTTTGACCACAGATAAATCATGNGCTATAAATAAAATTGTTAAATTAAATTCTTTTTGAAGNTCCATCATTAAGTTTATGACCTGAGCCTGTATAGATACATCTAAAGCAGATACGGGCTCATCNGCNATAATAATTTTTGGTTCTGTTGCTAAAGCACGCGCAATTCCAATTCTTTGTCTTTGTCCACCAGAAAACTCATGTGGATATCTCATTTCTTGTTCTACTGACAGCCCAACTTTTTTTAATAACCATCTCACTTTCTCATCTTTTTCATCTTTTGATAAAGATGTGTGAATATCTAAGGGTTCTCTAATAATATCTTTTACAATCATTCTTGGATTTAATGATGAGAATGGATCTTGAAAAATCATTTGCATTTGTGGTCTATATTTAATCAATTCTTTTTTTGATAGAGACATAATATCAATATAATTACCATCATCATGTAGTAGAACTTCACCATTAATACGCACATCAGGTGCTGTGAGATTTAATACATTTAAAATTGCTTTTCCAAGAGTAGATTTTCCAGAACCAGATTCTCCGACAATACCTACAGTCTGGCCTTCTGGAATTTCAATAGATAAATTTTTAACTGCATGTACGCAACTAACTTCTCTTTGTAAAATACCTCCAAACAGTGGATATTCTACATTTAAATTTTTTATTTTTAAAATTGGCTTACTCATTTAATAGATCCTTATTACATCTTACAAAGTGATTAGGCTTTGCTTCAAATAGATCATAGCTTAATTTTGTTCCTTTACAGGCACAATCTTCAGGATCGAATCTATTACAAAATTTACATTCATCTCCCATATCAATAAATGAAGGGACCATNCCTCTAAGAGCATATAATCTTTCTGTTTTAGTATCTAAATGTGGAATGGATTTCATTAAAGCTTTTGTATAGGGATGTAAAGGATTTTTAAATAATTCATCTACTGATGCAATCTCTTGTACTTCTCCTCCATACATAACAATTATTCTATCACAAGTTTCTGCAACGACAGCTAAATCATGCGTTATTAGCAAAATAGCAGCTTCTTTTCTTTTATCTTTTAAATCCATCATTAAATCAAGAATTTGTGCTTGAATTGTAACATCTAAAGCTGTTGTAGGCTCATCAGCTATTAATAAACTAGGATTNCATTGAAGTGCCATNGCAATCATNACTCGTTGTCTCATTCCTCCAGAAAATTGATGAGGATATTCATTAATTCGTTGTTCTGGTTCAGGNATNCCAACNGCAGTTAACATTTCAATACTACGTTTTGTTGCTTCTTCTTCNGATAAATTTTCATGTTTAATTAGAACTTCATTCATTTGTACNCCAATTTTTAATACTGGATTAAGTGAAGTCATAGGCTCTTGGAATATCATAGCAATATCTTTACCACGCACATTTCGCATCTCATCATATGATAAATCAAGTAAATTTTTATTTTTATATAATACTTCACCACTTACAATTTCTCCTGGAGGGTTAGGTATTAGTCGATTGATAGATAAAGAAGTAACAGATTTTCCAGAGCCAGATTCTCCTACAATGCCTAATACTTCACCTTCATAAATATCAAATGAAACATTATTCACAGCTTTTACTGTGCCGGCTTCAGTATAGAAGTATGTTTTTAAATTTTTAACTTCAATTAATTTTTTACTCATTATCTTAATCTCGAATAAACTTTAGGATCAAAGGCTTCTCTAATAGCTTCGCCAATAAATGTAATCATAAAAAGTGTAATAGTCATGGCGATAATTGGGAATATTAACATATGCCAATTATCTAAATTTTCTAAAGCTTGTTTTAAAATTTCACCCCAACTAGCTGCAGGTGGTTGCAAACCATACCCTAAAAGGTCTAACATATTTAAAGTTCCGATATAGCCGATAATTGCAAAAGGTGCAAATGTAATAATTGGTGTTAATGCATTGGGTAGAATATGTTTAAACATAACCTGTTTATTTGATGCGCCCATTGAAACTGCAGCGGACACATAATCTTTTGCTTTTTCTCTATAGAATTCACCTCTTATAAAATAAGATATACCTATCCAACCTGATAAAAATACTAAAATTGATGCCAAAATAAATAAGTTAGGTTGCATAAAGCCAGATAGAATCATCACAATAAACAGAAAAGGCAGAGCACTAAATATTTCCATAATTCTTACACCGAATAAATCTACTTTACCTCCAAAATACCCAAGCGTACCCCCAATAATTATTCCAAGAGAATAAGATAAAAAAGTACAGATTACTGCAAAAGTAATTGAGACTTTAAATCCATCTATTACTCGAGCAAAAACATCTCTCCCGGTATTATCAGTACCTAGTAAGTGCCTTCCTTCAAATCCATCAGGTTTTGTGGGAGGGTTATTTTCATTCCATATACCATCATTATTCTGATCAATAAATATTTCACCGCTATCATATTTTCCATTATTATTTTGNTCTTCATAAATTTCATCAAGATCATCTTTTAAATCTTCATGGGGATGATATGGNTAAAGNGGCATAATCACATAATTACCATTATTTTCTTTTTCACAGAATTNATCTAATAGTCTAAAATCAACTTCAAATTTATTGGTAATCTGATTAAAATATTTTGATTCATATATTGGGTATGANAATCCTGGTATAAAATCAAGAAAATCCCAAATAGCAGGAAAAAAATATTTTACTTTATCATTAAACGGTTCTTCTAAATCCCATATACCATTATTATTAATATCTTCAAATTTTTCTCCCTTATCATATTGGTTATTTGCATAACGTACCATCAATGGTTTGTTATTAATCCAAAGAGGTGATAATAATGATAAAATATATAATGAGATAATTGCAATNAGAGAGTAATAACCTCTCTTAATTGATTTAAATCTTTTAATTCTTTTTTGTAAAATTGATTCAGATAAGTTGTTATTCATTATTTAAACCTTATTCTTGGATCAATAAGAGCATAACATAAATCAGAAATTAAATTTCCAAATAGTCTAATCAATACACCAATTACAAGGAAGCCCATTATAATTCCATAATCTCTTGTGCCTATTGCTTTAAATGTTAATAGCCCTATTCCATCTATACCAAATATTTTTTCTATTAAATAAGAACCAGCCAAAAATAATCCAATTTGTGTACCAATACCTGTTGCTAATGGAATTAAGGAATTTCTTACAGCATGAAAAAATATTACTTTTTTTTCTGTTAAACCCTTAGCAAAAGCAGTACGAACATAATCTTGACTTAAATTTTCCATCAATGAATTTTTCATTAATATTGTTAATGTAGCAAACGAACCTACCATATATGCAATAATTGGCAATAGAGCATGTTTTATTTGGCCAATCCATTTACCTATTAAACTTAAATTTTCCCAATCTTCAGGTCTCCATCCCCTACTTGGTAAAATGGGGGTATCAAATACATTGGTAGTTGCAAACATTGATAATAATATGGCCGCTAAGGCATACGCAGGTATTGAATAACCTAAGAAAACAACAAAACTAGAAAAAGTATCAAATCTTGTTCCATGTTTTAATGCTTTCATAATACCTAGTGGTATACAGACTAGATATACTAAAATAAAACTAGTTAATCCAAAGAATGCAGATATATGAAGTCTATTCCATATCAAAGTACCCACACTTTCATTATGTTTTTCNGAATGGCCTAAGTAACCAGTAAAGATTCCTTGCCTTTTTTTGAGAGTAATNCCAACCATATCATCTTCCATGACTTTTGCCAATTTCCAATTTGATTCCGTTAAATAATCCTCATCATAATTAGAACTTTCACTATCTATTAGATCCCATAATTCATCTTCAGTAGGTAAAATTTGATAGTTTTCATTCCATTCAAAATCTGTACCTTGATCCCCTTTATATATTTTATAATTACCATCTTCCTCTAGATTAACTATCATCCATTGTTGTAGAGACACCGGAGCATATTTCCCCTGACCTAAGTTTTTGATTGTATATCTAAAAGGTATACCCCACTCAATTTCTTTATATTCAATTTCTTTTTCAGCAAGACCTAACCAAATGAAATATCTTTTCCAAATAGGTTTATCTAAACCATATCGTCTTCTCATTTTTTCAAGCACATCTTCAGATATTTCCATTGAATTTTTGTCACTACCACCTGTAGCTGCCCCTCCTTCACCACTTTGCATTTGGGCCATTTTAATTTGTTTTACAGCTTGCTCAAATGGNCCATCAGGCACAGATTGTAAAATATAAAAAACGAGCAGAGTGCTTCCAAAGAATACTGGAATCATCAATAATAANCTTCTAATTACATATTCAAACATATATTTATTTTATTCTGTTCCAGTAATCAATATCTATTGGTTTAATAGGTAAGTTTGTATTATTNGCTCTAGCGTTATTTAGTTGCATTTCTTGTAAAGGATCTATCCACCANTGAGAGAGNGGAGTTCTCCAATCACCTACATAGGTTATACCTGATTCAGGCATTCCAAATTTATGCCAGTGAAGCATTCTAGCTCCATATGGAGATGTCCAACCGAGAGCATAGTGAAATGAATTAACTGCGATACTATCAATTTGATGTGCTAATGGAATTCTTTTTTTAGCATCCCATTCAGCATTATAAGCTTCTATTAATTTATCAAGTTCTGGATATGCCATAGATGTGATATTTGTTACTTCTACTTCATTAGCATATTTTGAATGCATTGTACCTTCAGGGCTAGGGAAAAATCCTCCAGTCCAGCCTTGACTGGTTACTTCATATTCTTTTTTCATTGTTTTTGAAAATTTTGTAGATCCATCAACTTGCTTGAAATTCATTTTAATTCCAACATTTTTTAAATCTTCTTGAAATGTTGTATATATTCTTGGACCATAAGGGTCAGTTAAGAATTCAAATTCAAATATTTCATTTTTTTCATTTGTAAGCCACTGATTACCATCTTGGCGTATCCAACCAGCTTGATTTAATAATTCTAAAGCTTTTTGAGGACTAAATTCAAGCATTGGATTTCTAGGATTCGCATAAGGAGTNCCATAAAAATATGTATTTAATCTAACATATTCATTAAAGAATAATCTTTTATTTAATTTATCGACATCAAAAAGATGTGTAAAAGCCTTTCTGATTCTAATATCATCAAAAGGTGTTTTTTGTGTATTAAAAACTATTCCTGATGGTCCTTTTGGAAGAAAATTAAATATTTTAATTTTTTGAACCCATCCATTTTTAATTTCGTCCTGTTTATCATTAAATCTTTCTACCCACCATTGTGCTCTAGACCATGGATAAATGTCATAATCTCCATTAAAGAAGCTCATCACTTGTTGATTTTCATCTTCAATAAAAATAAATTTAATTTTATCAAAATTATATAAACCGATATTGTCAGGATTATTTTTTGCCCACCAGTTGTCTCTTCTTTTCATAATAATATAACCTTCATTTCCTTTTTTAGAATTTTCACGGTCATATTCATATGGGCCCGAACCTGGCATAAAGCTAAAGTCATATTTTTCTATATATCCAGCTCCATCCACTTTGTCTAGATAGGCAGATGGCATTACAGTTAGTGAAGCAAAATTTCTAAACGTTCTCCAATCTTTCTTTTTTGCAGTAACTCTAAATGTATATTTTGATTCAGAAACAGGAATTTCAAATAAATCATCCCAAAATCCAGCTACATTTGGGTCCTGATGCCCATCATCAATTAATAATTTGAATGTAGCAATAACATCTGCTGATGTTACATCTCTACCATCTGCAAATATTGCTTTTGGGTTAAGTCTAAACCAATATGTAAGCGAGTCAGCAGATATTTTCCAGTGAGTTGCTAAATTTGGACCCCATTCTAAGCGTTCATAATCAAATGCCAATAAACTTTCATACTGTAATCCAGCTAAAAGTCCATTAACTTGGCTTCTAGAATCTTTTCCAATATCTCTAAATGTAGAAGGATATTCATCCCCTCCTAGCATTGTAATCATTCCACCCTTTTTTGCTTCTGGGCTTCCGGTTGGATAAGTATTGTTATTGGTTATCCAGCCTTGTTTTTCTAGATCTTCAACAGACAGCTCTGTTGATTTATTACTTGATTTTGATCCACCTTTTCTTTTTATCTTTGCATTTAAGCTATCAACAAATAGAAAAGTAAAAATTAATAAAAAAATTCCAAATTTTACATTTTTAAACATACAAACCCCCAAAATAAAGACTCACTTTTCATAGAATAGGAGGGTAATTTACTGAAAATAAATTTACAATTAAATAAAATAATATTTTTTAAGGCAGTTAAGATTCTTAAGTTTAGAGTATGGAAAACATTAACTTAAAATCTATTTTCAATCAATTAAAAGTAAATGCTGAATGGTTTGGTGTTCGAAAGGTGTGTGAATCTAATACCTATCGAATGATTAGAGATGGCAATCCTCAAGCTAATTCTACAGGTATTTCTCATGGTATCATGGTTGAAGTCTTAAAGAATGGTCAATTTGCTTATGCTGCATCTAGTGATATGTCTACTGCTAGTATTCAAGAAGCAATTGATAGAGCTATTATTATTGCTGAATCATCTTCAAAAAATCCACTGTATAATTTTTCTGAAGATGTTAGACCAAGCAACAAAGGTAATTATAGGTCAGATAGAAGTAAAACTGATTTGCCACTAAAAGAAATTAATAATATTTTATTTAAATCTTATGAATCATTAAAAGTATCAGATAAGATTGTAAGTGCAAGCGCAACAGCAAGAATTACAGAGACTAATTATCAATTTTTAAGCTCATCTGGCGCAGAAATTGAACAAGATTTTTTAATTATTGGTAGTTCTTTTGATGCAGTTTCACAAGACAAAGGTATTACGCAAAGAAGGACTGATAATGGTAGAGGTAGAATGTTTCAATCTGGTTATGAAGTATTTGATGAATTAGAATTAACAAGTATGTGTAATAAAATTGGAGAGCAAGCTGTAGAATTACTGTATGCTGATGAATGCCCAACAGAAACTACTAATTTGGTATTAGCTCCTGATCAAATGCTATTACAGATTCATGAAAGTATAGGCCATCCNTTAGAAGTAGATAGAATTTTAGGTGATGAAAGAAATTATGCAGGTTGGAGTTTTGTAAGAGAAGAAGATTTTGGAACTCTTAAATATGGTTCAGATATTATGAATATTACTTTTGATCCAACTATTAAAAAAGAATTAGCATCATATGGTTTTGATGATAGCGGGAAAAAAGCTGAAAAAGAATATATTATTAAAGATGGAGTTTTATTAAGAGGNCTAGGAGGAACTGAAAGTGAGCAAAGGTCTGGTATTAAGGGCGTTGCAAACTTTAGAGCCTGTTCTTGGAATAGACCTCCTATTGATAGAATGGCAAATTTAAATTTAGAGCCTGGNGATTCTTCTTTTGATGATATTATTTCTGGAGTTGAAAAAGGTGTATATATGGAATCTAATCGNTCTTGGTCTATTGATGATTATAGAAATAAATTTCAATTTGGTTGTGAGTATGGNAAATTAATTGAAAATGGTAAGCTCACAAAAACTATTAAAAANCCTAATTATAGAGGNGTNACNACNCCATTTTGGAANAATTTAACNAAAGTTGGTGATAGNTCAACATTTGAAGTTTTTGGAACACCTAATTGTGGAAAAGGAGAGCCTAACCAATCTGTAAGAGTTGGACANGCTTCTCCTACNTGNNTATTTAGTAATATTGAAGTTTTTGGAGGAGCATAAAAAGTTNATGGAACAATTTTTTAAAAATTTATCTCAAAAAATATTNTCAAATGTTAAATCTGATGAGCATGTAATGTTAAANTTTTGGGGNGAAGATAGTCATTTTACNNGNTTCAATCAAAGTAAAGTTAGNCANAATGGATTTGTTTCTGATACGACTTTATCAATNACCTTGATTTCAAACCAAAGAACATGCTCTACGTCTTTTTCACTTACTAAAAATTTAGATNATGATTTANNTCAATCNNTAGANCATTTNAATTCATTAAGAAAAGATATAGTTTTTNTACCGGAAGATCCATTCATTGTTTTNCCAAAAGAAGGAAAATCNAGTTCTCAAANAAAATCAGGNAATTTATTANCTATTGANGATGTTGTNGANAGTNTNTCNCCNGCTATTAAAAATGTTGATTTAGCTGGNATATGGGCTTCAGGTCATATTTTTGTAGGNTATGCAAATTCAAAAGGNTTATTTCATTGGTTTTCTACAGANTCTTATTCNTTTGATTATTCACTTATTACTGAAACTGAAAAAATGGTTAAGGATACATTTGCAGGTACNGANTTTAACTTAGATAGCTATAATNCTTTTATGNATAATTCAATTNTNCANTTAAAAATGNTAGAAAANNCTCCGATGCAATTAAATCCTGGAGANTANAGAACCTATATTGCNCCAGCAGGNGTTTCAGATTTNTTNGGAATGTTTTCTTGGAANGGNCTTAGNGAAGGAGCNATNAGAAGAGGACAAAGTGCATTTTTAAAAATGAAAAATGATAANGCAAAATTATCNCCTTGTTTTTCTTTAAATGAAGATTTTAGTACAGGNTTAACTCCTATGTTTAATGATGAAGGNGANTTAACTGTAACAAANCTTCCTCTTATCAATGATGGNATATTAAAAAATACATTAATTAATTCAAGAACTGCTAAAGANTATAATATTGANTCAAATTTTGCAAGTGGNTGGGAAGGNCTTCGNTCTCCTGTAATGGCTACTGGAGATTTNAATGAAAANAATATTTCANAAGAAATAGATAAGGGAGTATTTTTAAATAACCTTCATTATTTAAATTGGAGTGATAATATTGGTGGCAGAATAACTGGGATGACTCGTTATGCATGTTTTTGGGTTGAGAATGGTGAAATTGTAGCTCCAATTGAAAATATGAGATTTGATGATACAATTTATAATATATTTGGTGATAATTTAGAATCAGTGACTAGTCATTCTCAATTTATTCCAGATACAGGAACTTATTCTAGCAGGTCTTTTGGAGGAACAGAATGTCCTGGAATATTATTAAATTCTTTTTCTCTTACTCTTTAGATAAAATAGCTTTATTTGCCAATTGATCAGCACGTTCATTTTCAGGGTGCCCTGAATGACCTTTAATCCATTTCCATGTGATGGTATGTGTAGACACCAATTTATCTAATGTCATCCATAAGTCTTTATTTTTAACAAGTTGTTTTTTTGCTGTCTTCCATCCATTTATTTTCCAATTATTAATCCAATCTGTGATTCCATTTTTTACATAATTTGAATCGGTAGTAATAATAATTTTGCAAGAACGATTTAAAGTTTCTAGCGCTCGAATTACAGCTGTCAGCTCCATAATATTATTGGTTGATTCTTTGGAAAAGCCTTTAATTTCTTTTGTAGTATTCCCATACTTTAAAATTGCACCCCATCCCCCAACACCTGGATTTCCTTTACAGGCGCCGTCTGTATATATTTTTAATATTTGTTCTGAATCATTCATTATTATCATTATATATTAAGTTAAGACCATCTAATGTTAAGTTTGGTTTTAAAATATGTTTATATGAAAGTTTTGATGAAATCAATTTGCTGAATCCTCCTGTTAAAATAATATACAATTTTGAGTCAAGTTCCTCTTCTATCAATTTAACCATTCCCTCTATAGAGCAAATTGCTCCAAACATAACCCCAGATTGAATATTAGTAATTGTATTTTTCCCTATAATTTTTTTTGGAAATTTGAAGGTAGTATTTTTTAACAAAGCAGCTTTTTCAATCAAGTAATTTGCAGAAACATCAATTCCAGGAGCTATAGCACCTCCTATAAATTCTTGTTTATTATTTATTATATCATAAGTGGTTGCTGTTCCAAAATCAATGATTAAACAATTTTTCTGATTGAGTTCAATGGCTGCTCTCACATTACAAATACGGTCATTACCAACTTCATCAGCACTATCTACATTTAGTTTAATATTAGCATTTAAATGAGATACTAAGAAAGGGTTAATATTATATTTTCTTTTTAATACAGACACAAAATGGTCAGTTAATTTAGGGACAACAGATGATATAGCAATTTCTTGGATTTCATATTTATCAAAATGATTTATTGTATTTTCAATATCCTTTTTTAATTCTATTCTTTCATGTGTAATAAATTTATTTTGATTATAAATGGCACATACTGTATTTGTATTACCAATATCTATTAATAATATCATAATTCTATCATCCCACTTGAGATTACTGCTGTCTGGTTATTAATATTTATTATGCCTTGACCGTTTGCATTAATCCCTTTAAAGATTCCCTGTATTACTTTATGATTTTCATGAAATTTAATTTCTTTATCAATATGATAACATAGGTTAATCCATTCATCAATCAAATTGTTCTTATCTTCATAACAACACTGTTCTAATTCATTTAAAATATAAGCTAGTAATGCTTCTAACTGAATCAAGGGTGCACTATTTATTCTAAGAGAAGTAGATATATTTTTTATTTCAGTATTTAAGTCATCCATTTCTTCATTAACATTAATGCCAACACCAACCATCATATAATCATTCTTTTTTTCAATTAATATTCCACCTATTTTTTGGTTATTTAACATAATATCATTTGGCCATTTTATTGAACATTGTATTTTACTTATTTTGTTAATTGCTCTTATTATTGCTACCGCTGTTATAATTGGCAATAAGTTTTTATTTTTTATTTTTTTTTGATTAATAATAATAGAAAAAGTCAAACTTTTATTAGGTACAGAAAACCACCGATCACTTCTTCTGCCCTTACCGCTAGTTTGATTCTTTGTAATGATAACATGCCCATGACTATCTTCAGATAAATAGTTTATTGCTTCACTATTTGTAGAATGGATAGAATTAAAATATTTTATATGGCACCCAAATATTTCTGACTTTAAATGAGTTTCAAAAATATTATATTCAAACATACTTAGCCTTTATATTCCCCAAAAACTTTTCTTAATGTATCCGATATTTCCCCTAAAGTTGCGTCTGCTTTTACAGCTTCAATAATAATAGGCATCATATTAGTATTATCATTTGCTGATTTTTCTAAATTATTTAAAATAGAATTAATTTTTTCAAGATTTCTATTATTTTTTATTTGTTTCAAATTCTGAATTTGATTTGATACAGATTCTTTATCAATTTTTTGAATATTTGTATATGGAGATTCTTCTGTAACAAATTTATTAACACCTACTTGGATTTTTTCTTTGTTATCAATATCTTTTTGAAATTCATATGCACTATCTGCTATTTCTGTNTGTTGGAAATGTTGTTCAATTGCATTTACTGCTCCACCTAAATTGTCAATTTTATCAATTAATTTAAAAGATTCTNTTTCTAATGTTTCTGTTAATTCTTCAATATAATATGATCCAGCTAAAGGGTCTACTACATCAGGAATACCAGTTTCATAGGCAATAATTTGTTGAGTTCTTAATGCTAATAATGCTGAACTTTCATTTGGTAAGGCAAGAGCTTCATCACGACTATTTGTATGTAATGACTGTGTCCCTCCTAATACCGCTGCAGTAGCTTGGAGAGTAGTTCTGACTACATTATTATCAATTTCTTGTGCAGCTAAAGTTGACCCTGCAGTTTGCGTATGGAACCTGCAAATCATTGATTTCCCTTTTTTTGCTTTAAATCGATCTTTCATTATAGTCGCCCACATTTTTCTGGCAGCTCTAAATTTTGCTATTTCTTCAAAAAAGTGATTATGGCTATTAAAAAAGAAACTAATTCTAGATGCAAAATCATCTACATTAAGACCTTTTTCAATTGCAGACTCTACATATGAAATGGCATTTGAAAATGTAAAAGCTAACTCTTGTACAGCTGTTGATCCTGCTTCTCTTATATGATAACCTGAAATGGATATTGTATTCCAATTAGGTAATTCTATACTGCAGAATTCAAAAATATCTGTTACAATTTTCATGCTTGGATGCGGAGGGTATATAAAAGTTCCTCTTGCAATATACTCTTTTAGAATATCATTTTGAATAGTTCCTCTTAATAAATTTCTATCAACTTTATTTTTATCTGCTACAGCAATTACAAAAGCTAGTAAAATTGCTGCTGTTGAATTAATTGTCATAGATATAGAAATTTTGTCAAGTGGTATACCATCTAATAAAGTTTCCATATCATTCATACAGCTTATTGGAACACCTACCTTACCTACTTCTCCTTCTGCTAAGGCACTATCAGAGTCATATCCAGTTTGTGTAGGTAAATCAAAAGCAACAGAAAGACCTTTCACGCCTTGTGTTAAAAGATAGTGATATCTTTTATTACTTTCTATTGTTGAGCTAAATCCTGAATATTGGCGCATAGTCCACAATCTATCGGTATACATATTTGGATATATGCCATGTTTATATGGAAATTTTCCAGGTGNTTCTTCTTTGTTACCATAAAATTTTTTTAATTTTATATTAGAGTTTGTCTTTTTCATATATTAAATATTTCGTTCTTTTTTTATTTTTTGATAAGCATCATTTATTGCCTTAAATTTTTCTTCAGCTACTTTTGAAAACTCTTCACCTAAATGAGATACTTTATCTGGATGATATTTTGTTGCCATTTTTCTGTATGCAACTTTAATTTCTGAAACTTCAGCATTAGAATCAAGCCCTAATATTTTGTATGCTGATGCTGTATCTTCAATAAACATTGCTTTTATTGATTGAAAATCAGCTTTATTTAATCCAATAAGATTAGCGATATTTTTAATTATGTTGATTTCATTTTCATGAATCTCATTATCCGCTTTTGAAAGTCCAAACAGTACATGTACTAATTGGATTTTACTATTTACATCCATATAATTTTTAATTTGATTACATACGGAATTAATGTCAATATCTTGGTTTAAAATTTTTTTAAATAGCTCCATCCTCTGTTTTGTGTAGTTTGTACCAAAATTTTCAATTAAAAATCTTTTAACAAATTCTAATTCAGATTTTTTTAACTCATTATCAGCTTTCATTACTGAAGCAAAAAGTATGAGCATTGCAGCACCAAAATCTCCGCCACGTGTTTGCGAATAATTTTGATTTGAAGCTGTCATAGATCCAAGAGCATAGCCCATAATAGCACCAATTGGACCACCTACTGCCCATCCTAAACCACCCCAAAGCCATTTATTTATATTCATTATATTTTAATTTCCAAAATTTTTAGTCTATCTTTATTTTCTTTAAGCATTTGATAAAATATCTGGACACCTTTTTTTTGTTGTTCCCATGGAAGTAATTTAATTGTTTCTTCGATAACACACCATTTATATTCACTATGTTCTCTTGATAATGAAACATTTATAGAATTAACAATAACACCAAACACAGGNACAAGTGTCATAATATTTTCTTCTGCATCATAGAAAGTATTTACTTTATCAATTGTCCATAATTTTTCTGCTTTTAGCCCAGTTTCTTCNTTTAATTCTCTTAGTGCAGCTTTATAAGGTAATTCAGAATTTTCAATTTTACCTGTAACTCCTTGCCAAATTCCAGGGTAACGTTGATTAGGGATATCTTCACTTCTTTTTAAAAGTAGAAATTCCCAATCACATTTTTNATCATTATAATATGCTATATGACAATCAATAACTCTAACTTTTATATTATTCATTGTTGTATCTCTTTATAAAATCTTTTGCCCATGGTTCAAAGCAATCNTCTTTTATTTTTTGTCTTACTTTTNCCATAAGATGTATATAGAATTTTAGATTATGTTCTGTTGCAATCCTTAANCCTAATACTTCATTTGTTTTAAATAANTGATGTAGATAGGCTTTTGAATATGNATTTGAAATTAAACTAAAGCTATTATTATCAATTGGTGAAAAATCNTTTTTATATTTTGCATTTCGTATATTAATTTTTCCATCAAAGCTAAATAGTTGACTATTCCTTGCATTTCTAGTTGGCATTACACAGTCAAACATATCAACACCATTCAAAATACTCTCTACTAAATCAGTTGGAGTCCCAACACCCATTAAATATCTTGGTTTTTCCTTTGGTAGTATTGTATCCATAAAGTTTACTACTTTAAGCATTTCTGCTTTTGGTTCTCCTACTGCTAATCCTCCAATAGCATACATATCACAATCAATATCAATTAATTCTAAAGCTGACTGTTTTCTTAAATGTAGATCTGTTCCTCCTTGAACAATTGGTGATATAATTTGTTCATGTCCATATAAAGGCTCTGTTTCATCATAATGTTTTTTTGCTCTAAGGGCCCATTTAGTTGTTAGATTTAATGCCTCAATCCATTTTTGTTTATTAGCATCACCAGGNGGNCATACATCTAACATCATCATAATATCAGATCCAATACTTCTTTGAATATCCACAACTTTTTCAGGTGTAAAATGATGTTTTGATCCATCCAAGTGTGACTGAAAAGTTACTCCATCATCAGTTATTTTTCTCATACCTTGCAGGCTATATACTTGATATCCTCCTGAATCAGTTAAAATTATTTGATTCCAATTCATAAACTTATGGAGACCNCCGGCCTGTTCTAAAATTTCAGTTCCAGGTCTGATATATAAATGATATGTATTACTTAAAAGAATATTGCTAGGCAATTNTTTAATTTCATTTGATGATTGTGTTTTAACTGCACCATAAGTTGCAATTGGCATAAAGAAAGGAGTTTCAATTTCTCCATGTTGTGTTTTTAAAATTCCAATTCTAGCAGAACTTTTTTTTGATTGATGTTTAATATTAAATATAGACATTATTCGGAATTAGTTTCCACTATACAGCTATTAGGNCATGCNATTTGACATTCTTGCATAGTTTCATAGTATTCTTCTAGTTCTTCACAGTAANATGTCCATGATAAAGGAATTTCATTTGCTTCATAACCTATACATTCAGCTGAGCACAATGAATTGCAATCATCTGCATCATCAAAAACAANATTAGAGTTTGAACATAACCAAATAAAGTNNCTTCCTATCACACCTTCTAAAATATCTTCTGTATCACATGTTACTAAAAAANTTAAACTTATAATAAGCATGATATGCTTTAAAGTTGATTTTATCATTAATTTTTATAATTCATTATTATTATATTTTATATAAGATTTATAACTAGAAAATAACAAATCAGAGGAATTTATCATAATACTATGTCAATAAAATGGAAAACAATAAAAGAATTTACAGATATTAAATATGAAGCAGGNATAGCTAATGCTTCAGGTATAGCTAAAATTACTATAAATAGACCTGAAGTNAGAAATGCGTTTAGGCCACAAACTGTTTTTGAACTTAAAGAAGCATTTACATTAGCTAGAGAAGATCAAAATATTGGCGTTATTATTTTAACAGGTGAGGGCTCAGAAGCTTTTTGTTCAGGTGGAGATCAAAAAATTCGAGGTGATAAAGGGTATATCGGTAGTGATGGTGTTCCTAGGTTAAATATTTTAGATGTACAAAGACAAATTAGGATTATTCCAAAACCTGTTATAGCAATGGTAGCAGGCTATGCAGTAGGAGGTGGACATGTATTACACATGATGTGTGACTTAACTATTGCTGCAGACAATGCTCAATTTGGTCAAACTGGTCCTAAAGTAGGGTCTTTTGATGGAGGTTGGGGAGCATCTTATATGGCAAGGATTATTGGTCAAAAAAGAGCTAGAGAAATGTGGTTTACTTGTAGGTTTTATGATGCAAAAAAAGCGCTCGATTGGGGTCTTGTTAATGATGTTGTTCCAATTGAGAAATTAGAAGAAACTACAGTTAAGCTATGTAATGAAATATTAGAAAGATCACCAATGGCAATTCGTATTTTAAAAGCAGCTTTAAATGCAGATTGTGATGGACAATCAGGATTGCAACAGCTTGCAGGCGATGCAACAATGTTATTTTATATGAGTGATGAAGCACAAGAAGGTAGGGATGCATTCAAAGAAAAAAGAAAACCAAACTTTAAAAAATTTCCAAGGCTTCCGTAACAGTTTATGAATCTCCAATCTTGGTGGATAGCTGCTCGCCCAAAAACCCTTATTGTATCCATAGCGCCTGTTTTGCTTGGATTAGCATTATCTTTAAATAACCATTTTTTTTCTAGCTTAGTAGTTGGTTTATTAACTCTGATAGCTGCAATCTTAATTCAATTAGGCACAAACTTTATTAATGATTTATATGATTTTTTAAGTGGCGCTGATGATGAACACAGATTAGGCCCTACTCGTGTTGTTCAGGCAGGGTTATTATCAGAACAACAAATTAAGTTAGGGGCACTTTTTTGTTTTATGAGTTCTCTATTGATTGGTGTTTATTTAGTTTTCATTGGAGGAACTCCCATTTTATTAATTGGCTCATTTGCATTAATTTCAGGTTATTGTTATACAGCAGGTCCTTATCCATTAGCTTATAATGGGCTTGGAGAACTATTTGTATTTATTTTTTTTGGTTTAATTGCAGTTCCAGGTACATATTATTTACAAAGTGGTGTTTTATTTGATTTAGATAGTATTCTTATAGGTTCATCAATTGGATTTATTGCAGTGGCAATATTATGTGTTAATAATATAAGAGATATTAATTCAGATTCTAATGTGGGCAAAAAAACTTTAGCGGTTAGATTTGGGCGTTATCCTATTATTGTTATGTATGACTTAATGATTTTTTTGCCTTATTTATGCGTATTAGCACTATTTAATAGATCTACTTTTTACTGGGATTTAGATCTATTGTTAACATTTTTAAGCCTTCCAATAGCTATTAAATTAATCATTGAAATGCATACAAAACATGGCAAAGAATTAAATGAAGTTTTAATTGGTACGAGTAATTTTATGAGAGTATTTTTTATTCTTTTGATGTTAGGTATACTTTTATGATTATTAAAGATATATCTATTTTTCCAGTTTCTCATAAATTAGTTAATCATTTAGAAACAACTAATTTTATACATACTGAAAGAGATAGTTGGATTATTAAAATAACTACTGATGAAGGATATATTGGCTATGGTGAAGCTTCACCAATTCCTAATTTTAATGATGAAACATTTGAAACTTCCGGCTATTCTTTAGAGGGGTTTAAATTAGCTATTAATGGGGTAGGTGAAATTGAAATAGAGGAGATAATGATATTGATCAAAGCTCATACCTTTGAAGCTCCTTCAGCTAATTTTGCTATTGAAACTGCTATATATGATATTTTATCTCAACAAAAAAATATTACTTTATCTAAATTCTTAAATTCAGATGCCTTATCTCAAGTATATGTTAATGGAGTGTATCAATTAACTAAATTAAATAATTATTCTGTAATTAAAGTAAAATGTGGATTTAGAAATTTGTATGATGAAATTGAATTGTTAGATGGTTTATCTGCTAAATATGATAATGTTCGTTTTATTATTGATTTAAATCAAGCATATGATTTACCGAAAGCAATAAGATTTTTCAAAGAGGTGTCTAGATTTAAGATTGAATATATTGAGCAACCAATTGAAAAAAATAATTTCGAAGATTTAATAGAGCTTAGTTTTCATTCAGATATACCAATTGCTCTTGATGAGTCTATTAAAAGCCTACAATCAATCAACAAGGCTTTATCTATAAATTGCGGAGATGTTTTTATTATCAAACCTCAATCAATTGGTAGTTTTTCTGATATTAAAAAAGCTATTTCATTAGTTAGGGAAGGCGGAAAAATTCCTGTAATAACTTCTTCGTTAGAAGGTTCTATAGGACGATTAGCTACGATGCATTTAGTATCTGCCAACTGTATTAAACATAATTGCGGATTATTAATGGAGCCAATATATTATGGAGAAGAAGAAGTTATTCCTAAAATAAATAATGGTATATTAGATATACCAAATAAGGTTGGTTTAGGCTATTATAAATGAAACACTACATTAATTTTTCTAAAGATTCTTACGCAGATCAAATATTTTTATCTTATAATAATAAAAATATTACTTTTGATGATTTTTATCATAATGTATTATCAAAATCTAGAGCATTGTTGAGTTTAAATTTATCAAGTCATAATATTATTGGTATTTTCGTATCTAACCCAATTGATATTTTAGAACTTTATTTTGCCTGTATTCACATAAATAAAACTCCTATTATTTTTCCAAATGATATTCATAGTGAAGAATTATCAAATATTATTAAAAAACATAAAGTTAATTTTATAATTACTGAATGGCTGCAGAAGAAATCTGTTAATAAAATTAAAGGAGCATCTTTTTTCTATATTCAAGAGTTATCATCTTCATTTGGAGGGTGCAGTCCAATTGAATTTGATGATTTAATAGATGATGTTAATCAAATACAGTCTTTACATCTAACTTCAGGCTCAACAGGGACGCCTAAATTAATAAAGTTAACTTTTAATAATTTTATACAGAGCGTTTCTCAATGGGATCATGAAATTAAATTTTCAAAGAAAGATAGATACATTCAATGTTTACCATTAAATCATATTGCAGGTCTCTCAATTATTATAAGGGCACAAATCAAAGGTTTTGAATCAGTGCTGATGAATAGATTTAATGCGTCAAAAATTAATTTTGAAATTGATAATGGTGCTACGCTTATTTCTCTTGTACCTAGTATGTTAAAAAGACTTATAGATGATAGNGCTGGNAANCCTTTTCCTAGCCATCTTAGAGGNATTATTTTAGGTGGCGATGGATGTTCAAATAATTTAATGANATATGCNCTAAAAAATAATATACCNGTTTATAANACTTATGGAATGACTGAAACTTGCTCAGGAGTATCTGGTTTTTGGATACANAAGNATCCTNAAATGTTAGATTCAGTTGGAAAGCGTTTTAAAAATAATAAAATAGTCATTTCAAATTCTAGAGTNCTGATTNANGGNCCNACTGTTTCTCCTGATGNATANAATAATGANATGNCATCTAGCATATTAACATCNGANTTAGGTAGCATAAAAGATNAGTTTTTATTTTTACATGGGCGTTCTGATGATATTGTGATTACAGGTGGNGAAAATATTAGTTTAAGCAAAATTAAAACGATTTTATTTAAGCATCATGATATTTCTGATGTTTATTTAGANACNGAATATGATGATNAGATTGGAACTATAATTAGCGCATTTGTTGAAGTCTTAAATAATAATTTAAATGTTAAAGATATTCAAACTTATCTTTTAAAGCATTTATCAAAAAAAGAATGCCCCATAGCAATTCAGATTGTAGATAAAATCCATCATGATTAAATTTAGCGGTAACAATTTGTTTCTTTATTATTTAATTTTAAAATTTTAATTTAAGACATGTCTTTAATTTCATTTAAAAATATAAGATTAGTAGTTTTAACTGGAGCATTATTTCTTGCGTGCTTATTAGCCTACGAGGTATATTTTTTAGTTACAAATAGTAATCGTCCTGAAATATTTCCCGATCAAGATATGCCTCCCCAAGATAATACTAGTGGCCTTTTTAGTTCTTATATTGGTGAAAACTCAAATTATTTAGAAATGAAAGCCAAAAGTGCTATCATGATTGACTTTGATAGAGATAATGATTTGGATTTGTATTATGGTTATGCTAAATCTTATTTTTTTGAAAATGAAAATGGTTTTTTTACTGAAATGACTGATGCTTATAACATTGAGGACTCTGGTAGTACAGGTTTAGTATCAGGAGATATGGATAATAATGGGTTCCCGGATATTTTAAAATGGAGATTTACTCCATCTACAAGCACTAGTCTTGAAGATACATATAATACAGAATTTGATAATTCACCACATTTGATTGTTATGAATCAAGGAAATCATATTTATGAAACTAAGGAATATTTGCCATCATATCTTGTGCCATTTATTCATAGTCAAGGATTTATTGATGCAGATTTAGATGGAGATTTAGATGTAGTTATTATTGAAGATAAATTTTTCAATCAGTTTCATTTATTTTTAAATGATGGATTCAATAATCAAGGTGAACCAATTTTAAGAAATGCATTTATTCAATCTAGGTTAGATACTAGTTCATCACGTACTTTAGCTATTATTGATTATGATAATGATGGAGATCAAGATGTATATATACCTAGAAAATTTGGAATTAATTGGATGTTTGAAAATCAGACTTTAATACAGAATGGAAATCAAATTATACATAATCCAAATCCAAATCCATTTTTTATTGAAGTAGCATTAGATAAAGGTATTGATGATTTGAATGCCAGTCCATCTGGTAGTACAGGATATGGTGCAGCTTGGGGTGATTTTAATAACGATGATCATTTTGATTTATATCTTTCAAATTGGGGAGACAATATATTATTTAAAAATAATGCAGGTCAGGCATTCTCAAATTTAAGTATGGAGGTGTCTTTAGAGTCTGATTCATTGAGTAATGGTTCTGCTTGGGGAGATTTTAACAATGATGGTTATATTGATATTTGGGCTGCAAATATTAAAAATGAAGATGATTTATACCTTAATTCTGAATCAGGAGTTTGGGATGAGACTTATACACCATTTTTCCAGTCTGCNACTCAAGATGTGGTTCCTGCAGACTATAATAATGATGGTTGGCTAGATGTATTTGCTCCTGGTTTGCAAATGATTGGTGGTGATAATGGTCCGAAATATACAAGTTTATTATATCAAAATATTTCTCCTGACTCATTAAGTTTAGTGAATCATTGGCTTAAATTGGATTTAGAAGGTTCCATAATTGGGCTACCTAATTCAGGATGGTCTCCCTATTCTAATCGTTCTGCAATTGGCGCGAGGGTTATTGTTCATTTGCCTGATAAAAATATCTCGCGTGAAATTATTGCAGGTAAAGGTCATGGAAGTATGGATCCTTTGCAGCTTCATTTTGGATTAGGGCAATTTAATGCTATTGATAGTATAACAGTAAAATGGCCTAGTGTAGACGTTACTACAAATCAACCTAAAATCATTGTTTATCCAGGNCCAATACAGGCTGATACAAGATATACTATTTTTGAAAATATTTCTCATCCTTTTTCTAGAAGTAAAGGCGATACTAATGATGATTCAATTGTTAATATATTAGATGTTTTATTATCAATTAATTATTTTTTTGATAACACATTATTTGATGATGAGCAACTATGGTCATCTGATATGAATGCAGATAATGCATTAGATATTACGGATATTGTTTTTCTAGTGAATTTTATTTTTGTACATTAATATGTCATGCAAAAATATAGGCTTATATCTTTTATTGCAATTCATATTTTAATTTTAGTACATGTTTTATGGTTAAAAAATNCGGTTGTAGGAAGTTTTGATTTTCAGGAATTTTTTGATCGCTTTATTGGGGCAGGGGTATTAAATGCTGGTTCAATAATGGTTATTTTTGCTTTTTTCAGCACCTTAATTTTTGGTCGTTTTTTTTGTGGGTGGCTATGTCATTTTGGTGCAGTGCAGGAATTAGCTTGGTGGGTTTTTGATAAATTTGGGATTAAACCAAAAACTATTAATTCTCGCCTAATTACTTTTTTACCTCTNTTTATATTATTCAATTTTTATATTATTCCAAATATTTCAAAAGCAGTAAGTCCAAGTTCAAATTGGCAGTTATCTTTAAATTTATCTTACCCTGAAGTCTGGGCTTTTCTNCCAGGGNTAGTTATTGGCAGTTTAACATTTATAGTTGATGGATTTTTAATTGTATATTTTTTAGGTAGAAAAGGGTTNTGTAGATTTGTATGNCCTTGGGGAGCATTTTTAAAATTNCCTACTTCCCTATCAACTTTTAAGGTTAGNAAAACNGGAGATTGCACTAATTGNAATATGTGCACATCAGGATGTCCAATTGGAATTGATGTAAGTANTGAAGTNAATAATTTTGATAAAGTTATTAATTCAAATTGNACTTCATGCATGATTTGTATTGANGACTGNCCTGAGAATGCNTTGAGTTATAAATTTAAAAATCCAATANATGATTATGATAATATTAGTATAATTGATTTTGCATTNAAGAAGACNAGNTATTTNCATANTNCAATTAAAGAAAAATTTATTTCATTGAGAGATCAGGATTTAATTATNATNCCTTTTTGTTTATTATTTGGATTNTTNTTAGATGGNNTNTTTAATATNGGGCACATGTTATCTTTTGGTTTTGCCTCNATTATAACTTTATTAATTTTTAATCATAATATTTCANTTTTAATAAGAAGAAATCTTCTTATTTTTGCTGTCGCTTTAATGTGTTTTAATGGGTTTTTAAAATATTCTCAATATATGGCAATTTATCATTTTGAAAATCAGAATTTTAACAAAGCAATTCCATATTTTGAAGATATAGTATATTATTATCCTGTTGAGATAGGTAAGTATCATGCTTATCTGGGAGTTTGTTATCTTGAGTTAGAAAATTTTGAGACTAGTTTAGAACACTATAAAATTGCAAAAGATATTATTCCAGGCAATTCTAATATTATACAATTAGGAGAGTTATTAAATCGGAGAATTCGTTGATTGTTATTATAGATAATTACGATTCTTTTACATATAACTTATTTCAGTATGTAGGGCAATTTTATAATGATATTATAGTGTTAAAAAATGATGATTCTAAGATTGATAGTTTAGATGAAAAAAAAATTAAAGCTATTATATTTTCTCCTGGTCCAGGCAGGCCAAGTGATGCAGGAAAAATGCCAAATCTCATTAAATTACATGCTTCTACTATACCAATGTTAGGAATTTGTTTGGGTCATCAGGCAATTATAGAGAATTTTGGTGGAGCAATTAAAAATGCAGATAAAGTATGCCATGGAAAGGTGCATTTAATCAAGCACTACTCGAACTCTAAAATATTTAAAAATATTGATTCAATATTCCAGGCTACAAGGTATCATTCTTTAGTAGCTTCTTTTAATGAATTTCCAGATTGTTTAGAGATTATTGCCAAAACTGAATCAGACAATGAGATTATGGCTATTCAGCATAAAAATAAATTAATTTTTGGTCTTCAATTTCATCCTGAATCTATTGAAACAGATTTTGGATTAAAAATGATAGAAAATTTTATTAATGAAGTTATCTAAAACAGGCTATTCACATATCTCTTTGCCAGGGGATAAATCTATTGCGCATAGAGCTCTTATATTAGCTTCATTTGCAAAAGGGAAGCATCAAATTGATAATTTTCCTATTAATGAAGATGTATTAAGTACATTGAAAATTTTTCATAATTATGGCTTAAAATACAAATTTATAAATGATAAAATTATGATCGATTTATCTAATTTGTTATTCAAAGATTCTATTATAGATTGTAATGAATCAGGGACAACCGCTCGTCTTTTGATTGGTTATTTTTCTGGATTAAATAAAAATGTAAAAATTCAAGGAAGCTCTACATTGCTACAACGTCCAATGAAAAGAATTGTACAACCTCTTAAAAATTGTGGAGTTAATATTGTGTCTAATAATTATCAATTGCCTCTTAAAATAAATAAAGGGACTGATTTAAAATCAATTGATTACAATTTAGATATTCCAAGTGCACAGGTTAAGTCCGGATTGATTTTATATGCTATGTCTATTAATGGAAAGAGTACTTTAAGAGGTCAGATTCATACTAGAGATCATTTAGAAAATTTATTAATTAGCTTAGGATATCCTATTCATGTAAACGAAGATAAAATTGAAATTAATGGTGGCGCTAAAATTAATAAAAATATAGATATGAAAATACCCGGTGATTTTTCAAGTGCATCTTTTATTATTTGTATAGCTCTATTAAAAAGGGGTTGCAGTATTAAAATAAATGATGTCGGAATAAATAAGTATCGAATTGGTTTTTTAGAAGCTGCAATTCAAATGGGCGCTAAGATTAATATTTCAAACAAGCAGATAATGTATGGAGAGTCTATTGCAGATATTTCTATTGATTATTCAGATAATTTAAGAGGTATTGTAATCGATAAAATAAGTACAGTAAGAATGATAGATGAGATTCCGATATTGTCAGTTTTAGCATGTTATGCAGAAGGAGAAACAGTTGTTCATGGTATTGCAGAGCTAAAAGTAAAAGAATCTAATAGAGTAAAATCTATCATAGATAATATTCAGGTTATGGGTGGCTATGCAAAGCTTGAAGATGATTCTTTGGTAATTAAAGGAAAAAAAAAGTTGCATAATACAACAATAAAAAGCTTTGATGATCATCGGATTTTTATGTCATTTTATATTGCAAATCGTCTTATAAGCGAAAAAGTATATTATGATATGAATGATACTTCATATAATAAATCTTTCCCTAATTTTATATCGATGGTAGAAGGAATTTTTGCATGAGAAATTTTTATTTAATTGGCAAAAATATAGAGAATAGTTTAAGTCCTTTAATTCATAATTATGTATTTGAAAAGCTAAATCTAAATGCAAATTATCAATTAATGGAAATAGCAGATTCAGCTAAAATCTATCAATTATTAAAAAATTATAAAAAAAATAATATTCATGGTTTAAATATTACTAACCCATATAAAATGAGTGTATTCCCTTATATGCATAAAGTAACTGATGAGTGTAGTCAAATTAATGCAGTGAATTGTATTGAATTTAAGGATCAGTGTATTTTGGGTCATAATACAGATTGGTTTGGTTTTTTTAAAATGCTACAATTCAATAATATTGATTTATTAGATAAAAAAATTAAGGTTATTGGTTTAGGGGGTGCTCATCATGCAGTTATTTATGCGATTAGTTTAATGGGTTGTTCAGAAATTGAGTTATATGATAGGGATAATGTGCAATATATATTAGATAATGATCTCGAATCAGAATCTGTTATTATCAATTGCAGTCCAAATCATTTTATAAATAATGAAAGTCAATTTATAGATTATTTTATATCAAGAAAAAATATATGGATAGACCTTTTGTACACAAAGTTATCCACAAAAAATAAAAATTTAATCAATCTAAATCATCAAAAATTATATATTGATGGTTTAGATATGCTTATTTACCAAGCTTTGGCTTCGATTAATATTTGGTTTAGTAAAAATATATTTAAAAATGTAGATTTATATGATTTAAAATCAACTTTAAAAAGGGATTAAATGTTAACTAAAATAAAATTTTTAACTGCAGGTGAATCACATGGTAAAGCATTGGTTGGAATTATTCAGGGTATACCAGCAGGTTTAGAAATTACAAAAGAGTATATTAATCAGCAATTATCTAGAAGACAACTTGGTTATGGTAGAGGTGGGCGTATGAAAATTGAAAAGGATCAAGTCAAGATTATATCTGGAGTAAGGCATGGAAAAACTTTAGGCTCTCCAATTGCTATTATGATTGATAATAAAGATTATCAAAATTGGGTTGATAAAATGGGAGTTGAGCCTACAGAAGAAAATATTAGAAAAATTACTTTACCTAGGCCTGGTCATGCTGATTTAGCTGGTATCAAAAAATTTGATTTTGATGATATTAGAAATGTAATTGAAAGGTCCTCAGCTAGAGAAACTGCTATGAGAGTTGCCTTGGGTGCTATATGTAAAAAATTTTTAGCTGAGGCTAATATTTCTATTCAAAGTAGAGTTTTAAGTATTGGTTCAGTAGTTGATAATACTAAGTTGAATAAGTCTGATTATTCTAACTTAAATAATCAAGTAGATCAATCAAAATTTAGATGTTATAACTTATCTATTGAAGATGATATGGTTCGTGTAATAGACGAATGTAAATTAAACGGTGATACAATAGGCGGAGCTATGGAGGTAGTTGCTTTAGGTCTGCCTTATGGTTTAGGTAGTTATATTCAATGGGATAAAAAATTAAATGCTATAATCGCATCATTAATGCTATCTATTAATGCTTTTAAATCTCTAACTATTGGTTCTGTGGGTAATGTTTTAGGGAGTGAATATCATGATGAAATTTCATGGGATAAAGACTCATACTCAAGAGATTCTAATAGCGCTGGTGGTATTGAAGGTGGAATGAGTAATGCAAGCCCTTTGGTTTTAAATATGTCAATGAAACCTATTCCTACACTTAGTCGCTCATTAAAATCAGTTGATATTAATACTAAAGCAACAGAATCTGCACATAAAGAACGTTCTGATACATGCGCAGTTCCAGCAGCTTCTATTATTGCTGAGCATATGCTTTCTTTTGCGATTGCAGATACTATGTTAGATAAATTTGGTGGTGATTCAATTAAACAATTTAAGGCTCATCTTAAAGCAAGCGCTCAATATTAAATTATGAATAAAAAAGTTTTTTTAATTGGTATGATGGGAGCTGGCAAAACATCAATTGGTTTAGCATTATCTAAGATTGTTGGAATGTCATTTTTAGATGTTGATCATTTAATTGGTTCTGATAATTATATTTTAAAAAATGGGATTGAAGAGTTTAGAAATATAGAAGAAAAAGAACTTTTAAAAATTGATAGCCTTAATAAAGATTTAATTATTTCTGTAGGTGGTGGAGCTATTTTAAGTTCTTTAAATAAGGAGATTATGAAAAAGAATTACTGTATATATCTAGAAGCTTCAATGCATATATTGCTAGATAGAGTAAGTAATCAAGATGTCTTTCGCCCATTGATTCAGTCCCAGAGAAATGGTCACATCAATATAGATGTATTTACAGAGTTATTTAATGATAGAGCACAAATATATCATGATATTGCTGATTTAGTTATTAATACTAATAATCACACTATAGTTGATAGTGCTCAGATTATAAAAGAAAAATTAATTAAAAATGAAATTATCAATTAATTCAAATCATATCTCTTATGATATTGTTATTCAAAAATCAATATCACAGAATCTTGCATCTTATATAAGTGATTTTAACCAAGGTCAAAAATTTATTTTATGTTTCCCCTCTAACTTATCTTTATATGTTCCCGACATTATATCTGATTTTAAAAATCATAATTATGATATTGAGCAGTTAGAGATTAATGATGGAGAGAAATTTAAATCTCTTGATTACATTCAACATTTAGCACACTCTTTAATGGATTTAAATTGTAAGCGTGATACAGTGNTAGTGGCTCTTGGCGGAGGAACAGTTGGAGATATCGTAGGATTCTTAAGTTCTATATTTATGAGAGGGATTAAATATATAAATGTACCAACCACATTGCTTGCTATGGTAGATTCATCTATTGGCGGTAAAACAGGAGTGAATTATAAAGGGGTAAAAAATGTATTGGGAGCTTTCCATCAGCCTCAATTAGTATGTATTGATCCCCTTTTTTTAAAATCTCTTGATGAGAAGCAGGTGCATAGCGGTATTGGTGAAATAATTAAGTATGGTTTAATTTCAGACTCAAAAATATTAGATAATTTAATTAAGAATTATAGCTGTATAGTACAAGTTAAAGATATAGATTTAATTAGTAATATAATTTATCAAAGCTGTTTAGTTAAAAAGANTTTTATTGAAAAAGATGTACTAGATGAAGGTTATAGAAATATTTTAAATTTTGGCCATACTTTAGGTCATATTATAGAAAGCAAGTATCAATTTCAAAATATTACTCATGGTGAATCGATTATTAATGGTATGCTTTTAAGTTTAAAACTCTCTCTTTATAAAGAGATAATNTCAGATAAAAATTATAGTTTTATTATGGATATTTTTAATCAACTAAAAATTAAAAATAATTATAAATTAGAAAAATCTGATGTAGAAAAAATTAATTTTGATAAAAAAACAACCAATAATAGTATTAGATTTATATTGTTAGAGAACATTGGGTGTCCAATGATATGTGATGATATTTCAATAAAGGATATTTTAAAAGTAATTTAGATATGAAGATTTTAATATTACATGGACCTAATCTTAATTTGTTAGGGCAAAGAGAGACAATGATTTATGGATCTAAGACCCAAAATGAATTATTTGATTATATAAAAACTCATTTTCCTGAAATAGATTTTTCTTTTTTTCAATCTAATCACGAAGGAAAAATTATAGATAAAATTCATGAATCATTTATGTTTAATGCTTTAATTATTAATCCAGGAGCTTTTGCTCATTATTCATATGCAATTAGAGATGCTATTGCTGCAATTAATTTACCTAGTATTGAAGTCCATTTAACTGATGTCTTTAATAGAGAGAATTTTAGAAAGAATTTGGTAATATCTGATGTTTGCAAAGCAACTATTTCAGGNAAAGGTATAGATGGTTATATAGAAGCAGTTAATAAAATAAAGGATATNTTATGAAACAAAAGNATTATATAGATTCACATAAAGGNGCTACNTTNNTNTATATNTTATNTTTNATGTATATATATCAAAATACATTCAATATTAATCTGTATATATATTTGGCTTTACATGGTTCATATGGGATACTATGGATTTTAAAAAGTAAACTTTTTCCAGACAAACAATGGGAATCAAAATGCTCTATATGGTATGGATTATTAATTTGGTTTGGATTATCATTATATTGGATAGCTCCTTATTTAATAATTGCGCAGAATATTCAACCACCCAATTGGTATATTGCTATGTGTATATCTATGTATATATTTGGAGTCTTTTTTCATTTCACATCTGATATGCAAAAATTTGTTCAATTAAAATATCATCCAAATAATCTAATTACAGATGTAATGTTTAGCAGAATTAGAAATATTAATTATTTAGGTGAATTATTAATTTATTTAGGATTTAGTTT
>PAOX01000004.1 GCA_002710085.1 Fidelibacterota bacterium | reverse complement strand
TAAAAGAGGCTTTCTAATTTGTTGTCGAGGTGGCAGGATTTGAACCTGCGACCCCCTGCTCCCAAAGCAGGTGCGCTAACCGGACTACGCTACACCTCGAATCTTATTCTCGGGGTCGTAAATTAATCTGTTTAGATGCTTTAAAGCAAATTAAATATTAATAAGTTCATTGTTTTTTATACAGTCTTTATACTTTAAATTTTACCTATGAAAGTTTTGACTAGATATGTGCTAAAAGAATTTATTAGATCCTTTATGGTATCTATATCAATTATATACGCAATNTTATTAATACAATTAATGATTAAGCTATTAGATAAATTCTTAGGTAAGGGCTTTGATTCTTATTTTTTATTAAAATTATTATTNTATAATACAGCATGGATTATTGCAATGGCTATTCCTATGGCTGTCTTAGTTGCCTCTATTCTAACCTATGGAAAATTATCATCAGATAATGAGGTTGTAGGATTTAAATCATCTGGAATTAGAATGTATGATATAATACAACCCTCATTTTTTAGTGCAGTTATAATCGCATGTATTACAATTTATTTTAGCTGTAATGTATTGCCTAAGATGAACTATCAAGCACGAAAATTAAATCATGAATTATCAAGAAAACGGCCAGATGTAGAATTTGAAGAAAATATTTATTCAGATTTAATTCCTAATCATATTGTAAAATTTAAAGAAAGAGATAAAAATAATAAATCCAAATTTTATGATATAATGATTCATCAAATTTATAATAATAGATTAACAAGATCTGTGATTGCTGATTCTGTGATTATAAATAGTAATAATCAGGATATTATGTTTAATCTATTTGATGGAACAATACATGAAAGAGTTGCAATAAATGAAGAATACAGACAAATCAACTTTGAAAATTATAAACTGAAAGTTCCAATTGATAAAACTAATAATAGAAAATTAAAATATGTTAGAGGAGATAGAGAGCTAACATTAAAAATGTTAAATCACAATATTGATTCTTTAGAAAAGAAAATTACATACTTAAAATATAAAATAAATAAAAGATTAGATTTATTTGATATTGATACAGTAAGTGTTAATTATTCTGATTTAATGGCATTAATAGATAATAAAAATACTGATTCATTATTAAAAATAAATGATAAGGATCAAGAAAAAATTTATAAAGTAAAAGCTAAAGCTAATAAAACTATTATATCAGGATATTTAAAAAATATTGAAAGAAGTGCTAACAAAATAAATAGAAATACAGTTGAAATGCACAAAAAGTTTGCAATACCTATTGCCAGTATTATTTTCTTATTAATTGGAGCTCCTCTAGGTATAAAAATGCAAAGAGGAAATATGGCTGTAAGCATGTCAATTAGTTTAATGTTTTTTATATTATATTATATCTTAATAGTTGGCGGAGAACAGCTTGCAGATAAAAATCTATTTAATCCGATTTTNTCTATGTGGTTACCTAACTTGATTGTATTAGCATTTGGTTTATTAATTTTAAAAATAAAGAAATAAATGTATAATCTGATAAAAAATAAACAAAACTTTTTAGAGCATTCAGAAGAAGAAATTGAATTTATAGTTAACGGTTTCACTAAAGAAGAAATACCAGACTATCAAATGTCGGCTTGGCTAATGGCTGTATATTTAAATGGAATGAATCCTACTGAAACAGCAAATTATACTAAAAGCTTAACCAACTCTGGTAGGAGAATAAAGTTTAATAATTTAAATGGTCCTGTTATAGATAAACATTCTACAGGAGGAGTAGGAGATAAGATATCTTTAATATTAGGACCAATATTAGCTGCATGCGGTTGTTATGTACCAATGATAGTTGGTAGAGGTTTGGGTCACACAGGTGGAACATTAGATAAACTAGAATCTATTAATGGATATAATGGATTTTTAAGTGTAAATGATTTTCAAAACACTGTAATTGAAACAGGGATTTCTATAATTGGACAAACAGATGAAATCTGTCCTGCAGATAAAAAAATATATGCTCTGAGAGACTTAACAGGCACTATAGAATCTAATCCTTTAATTTGTGGAAGTATTTTAAGTAAAAAAATAGCTGAAGGAATAGATTATCTGGTTATGGATATAAAAATTGGAAATGGTGCATTTATAAAAAATAAAAAAGAAGCTATTGTTTTAGGAGAATATCTGAAACATGTTGGAGAAAAATTTAATCTTAAAATGAAATATTTAATTACTGATATGAATCAACCTCTTGGAAATTATTCTGGACTATTATGTGAAGTTATTGAATCTATAGATACATTAAAGGGAAATGGTCCTAATGATATTTTAGAAGTTATTTATTATTTAGGTGAAAACTGTTTGAAATTAGCAGGCATAAAAAATGGAAGAAAAAAAATTGAAACTGTATTAAATAATGGAAAAGCTTATGAAAAATTTAAACAGATGATCTTAAGCCATGGAGGNAAATTAGAATCAATTAAATTAAATCCATCTGCAAAAAAAATAATTAAAGCAGATAAAGAAGGATATTTGAATTTTCTCAATACAAAAGGATTAGGAATGTCAATTATAGAATTAGGTGGCGGAAGAAAAAAAATTGAAGATAAAGTAGACTCTAACGCAGGTTTTAAACTAATCAAAAAACATGGGGATTATGTAAAAGAAAATGATGTAATTGCTGAAATTTTTTGTTCAGATTTAAATAAAATTGAATGCGGATATAATATGTTTACAAAATCGATTCAAATTATAAATGAATTGCCTAATCAATATAAGTTAATATATTAAGTATGCGCTCAAAACTAATTATATCAGCAAATGGATTAGATGAAAAAGGTATTGTTTCTAAAATATCATCTATAATTGGCAAGCATAATGCTAATATTGAAACTAGCAAAATGATTCGATTAGAAAATGAATTTGCAATGCTTATCCTAATTAATATCCAAAACGAAAAAATTAAAATGTTAACTAAATCTCTTAATCAAATTAATGAATTATCTNTCAACTTAATTGAGACTAANACTAATGAAAATATATTATATGAAAATAAATTTCATCTTTATATAAATGGTGCAGATAATGAAGGAATTGTTTATACCTTCTCTAAATTTTTATCTGAAATAGATATCAATATTGATGAAGTTAATACAAAAATAAAAAATGCGCCGATGTCTGCTACACCATTATTTATGATGGATCTAATTATTGGTTCAAAATCAAAAATCAATGAGAAAGATTTAAATGAAAAGTTAAATGGTNTTGGAGAAAAATTAGGAGTAGAAGTTACAATTCAAAAGTTCTAATTACANTCGATTGGTTCAAAGTCTTTTAAAAAAAANTCACTATAACTATCACGACAATATTTGTTCGCTTTACAAATTTCAGTATCATTGTCCTTGCAAACTTTTATTTTAGATACTCCCTCAGGTATATAATCCCAAGAATCATTATAAGGATCTAATTCATATCTATTACCTGACAAATAGTAATCACCTATATTATATATTTCATTCATTGTTTTTGCAAAAATTGGNAAAGCTGTTGATGAACCATACGAATTNTTACCTAANCTAATTCTTTTATCATCCATNCCAANCCATACNCCCATNGAAATTTCAGGAGTAAANCCNACAAACCATGCATCGGTTTGTTTGTTTGTAGTTCCTGTTTTTCCAGCGCAAGGTATAGTAATTTTAGAAGAATTAATTTCTTTTTGATTATATCTACTAAATTTACCNTTTTTATCAAAATCCGTATAATCAAAACCAAAATCATATTTAGTTCTTAACGCATGCCCTGTCCCTCTGCCATAAACATATTCTCCATCATTATATTTACCATTATTATCTTCATCATAATATTTAAATTTATATTCATCTACAATATCTCTCATCATATCTAATAATATGTACGATGAAGCTTCNGATTCAACTACTTCTGGTTGAGGTAAAAAACTTTTTATTAATTTACCATCTTTATCCATAATCTGATTGATAATCATTGGTTCTAAATAAGTCCCTGAATTTGCAATTGCAGAATAAGCTGAAGTTATTTCAATTGGTTTTACTTCTGAAGAACCTAATGTGATTGATGGAACAGGATTAATTGGAGTAGTTAAATTAAATTTATACGCTGTTTCTTTAATAGTATTTGGAGTAATCTCTAAATCATTCATAATCCTTACAGAAATCAAATTAACTGAACCATATAAACCCTGCCTTAAATTATAAATACCACCTACTTCATTATTCCAATTTTCAGGCACCCAATAACCAATTTTATCTTTAATAGNTACATTTTGGTTAATCAATTTTGTAGATGGAGAATATCCTGAATTAATAGCTGATAAATATACAAATGGCTTAAAAGTAGAACCTGGTTGTCTNGNTGATAAAATAGCACGATTAAAATAATCGTGGTATTCATCTTCTTGTCTTCCTCCTACCATACCTAAAACTGAGCCTGTTTTAATATCAAAAATTACAGCTGCACCTTGAACAAGAAGTTTGCTTCTTAAATCATTTGGAATAATTTCTTTATTTCTAATAATATTTTTAACATTTGAAAAACATGCTTGACGTAAACTGTCTCTCATAAAATTACGCTGTTTTTTTAAAATAGATAATTTACTAGCAGTTCCATCTTCAAGTAATTCATTGCTTGATTGATTGTCTGAATTACTAGCTAAAGTATATATTTGCCTATTTAAGTTCATATATAATGAGTCATTAAAAATATTGATCTTATCAGATTCCATACATGAGCATATATTTTTTAACCGATCATTATATGCATCTTCTTGATTTAAAATAGTATTATTAAAATTTTTCTGTAGTCCATTATCTTCTGATAACATTACTGCATCAAAAGAATCTTCTAACGCATTTTGAATACGACTATCAATTGTAGTATGTATAACTAATCCACCATTTTTATAATTAGTATTATTTAATTTTTTTAATTCTTTTTCAACATACTGAACATAATAAGGTGTAAANTTTCTTTTATCTAAAAATGCTTCTTCTGGNAAAGGTTGTAACTTAGCTAATTCNTAATCAGATTTAGTTATAAAGCTTTCTTCATACATTTTTTTAAGTACTCTATTTCTATATTTAGTAGCATTTTTAGGGTGTCTAAAAGGAACTCTGTTGTTTGGTGCTGGTAGAATGGCAATCAATAAACTACTTTCGTGTAATTCTAATTCACTAATATCCTTCCCAAAAATCATTTTTGATGCTTTCTGAATTCCCCACATAGGACGAGACTTAATATTNCCAAAATATACAGAATTAAGATACATCTCTAAAATTTCATCTTTTGTATATACTTGTTCTATTTTAACAGCTAATAGAATCTCTTTTATCTTTCTTGTTATTGTTTTTTCACGACCAATATCTTGAAACTTATTGTCATATAAATTTCTCGCAAGCTGCATTGTAACTGTACTACCACCCTGNGCTCTAGCATTTGTTAAAATATTGATTGTTAAAGATCTAATGATAGATGGGATATGAATACCATAATGATTTAAAAAATTTCTATCTTCATTAGCAATTAATGCATTGATTACATGATCTGGAACATACTGTATATCTATAACTTCTCTATTGGAATCAAAATCATAAAATTCATATAACACTTTATTATCAGAAGAAATGATTTTTGAAAGTTGTTTAGGTTTATATTCCTTTAATAAATCAACTGAAGGTAGCCCATAAAACATACTATTAGANTTAATTTTATTGGAATCAATTGAGTAGCTAATCTGAAAATATTTCAGAAGTAGAATTATAAATATCAGCGNAAAGAAAGAAAATGAATAAAGAAATAATTTGAAATATTTATTATTTTTTATTTTTATCATTAGGACTAATCATGCTATAAGGATCTAAAATATTTTGTAATTCTTCTTTACTTAAAACATTTTCTTCTACACAAATTTCACGAACTGTTTTATCTGTATTATACGCTTTTTTTGCAATATTTGCTGCTTTATCATAGCCTATAATCGGAGCAAGAGTAGTACACATAGCTAAACTATCTTCAATATAACCCATACATTTTTTTTCATTAGCCTTTAAATCATCAATAAGCTTTAATCTAAACATCTTTATACNATTAGAGAGAATATTAATTGATTCCAAAATATTAGAACCAATTAAAGGTAACATTAAATTTAATTCGAAAACACCACCTAAACCACCTAATGTAATAGCACTATCATAGCCAATAACTTGTGATGTGACTTGAATTAAAGATTCACATATAACGGGGTTTACTTTACCTGGCATAATTGATGAACCAGGTTGTACCGNAGGTAAAATTAATTCTCCTAAACCTGATCTAGGACCTGACCCTAACCATCTAATATCATTTGNAATTTTATAAAGAGATACAGATAAAGTTTTTAAAGAACCAGATAAATNAACAATACTATCTTGAGTAGCTTGAGCTTCAAAATGATTNTCAGCTTCTACAAAATCAAGNTTTGTAATATTTGATATTTCTTGAGCTATTAANTTTCCAAAATCTTTGTGAGTATTAATGCCTGTACCCACAGCCGTACCACCTTGAGCTAATTGATATAAAAATGGTAAATTACTTTTTATTCGATTGATTGAATTATCAACCATTTTAGAGTAACCTGAAAATTCTTGTCCTAACGTTATTGGAGTAGCATCTTGTAAGTGTGTTCTTCCAATTTTAATTACATTATCAAATTCTTTAGACTTTTGATCTAGAGATTTCTTTAATTCATGTAATTCAGGTACTAATCTTTTTGTGATTTCTATACTAGCTGCAATATGAATTGATGTTGGAATNACATCATTACTNGATTGGCCAAAATTAACGTGATCATTTGGGTGAACTAATGATTTATCACCTTTCTTACCATTTAAAATTTCACAAGCACGGTTAGCTATTACCTCATTAGCATTCATATTAGATGAAGTACCAGAACCAGTTTGATATATATCTACTACAAATTGATTATCAAATTTACCTTGAATAACTTCATCTGCTGATTTTACAATAGCATCTTTAACTGTTGAATCTAAAAAATCTAATTTATGATTTACAATTGCTGCAGACCTTTTAATCATTGCAATTGCTGCTATCATAGATCTAGGAATTTTGGTAGAACTTATTTGAAAGTTTTNAACGGCTCTTTGAGTTTGGGCTCCGTANTAACTATCATCTGGAAGCTCCATTTCACCCATTGTNTCTTTTTCTANTCTCATTTTAAATCTCCTAAGAAAAAGTGNAAACTAGTTTANGACCCAAGTATCTTTTGTNTAAATTAAATCTTTTAATTTACCTTTACCTTTAGATTNAACTTGACCCTCAATTTGTTTAGAAAACATTTCATCNTATGTAGGNTTTGATTCAACATAAAAAACTCCAAAAGGAGTTGGTAATGATTCATTATAGGTCATTTCACAAACCAACATAGCTAAATTTTTATCATATTTATCATGNACTAGNAAATCATTTTCTGAANNATNATCTAAACTAACAACTTTAAGTTTAAATCCATCNAGGATTATTCCTTTAGGNGCATCTTTAAATCCAAATTTCATTGGCTCACCATGGTTTAAATAAATTACGTTATCTAACTTTGTTTCTCTATCAGTCAAAACAGAAAACGCTCCATCATTAAATATATTACAATTTTGATATACNTCAATAAATGATGANCCTTTATGNTCATGACTCTCTTTATAAATTANACCTTGACCTTTAATATCTTTATCAATTGAACGNGCTATAAATGTAGCTCCAGCCCCTAATGCTAAACTAGGTGGATTAAATGGATAATCTAAGGAACCTACCGGAGTAGATTTTGTTAACTTACCTACTTCTGATGTTGGTGAATATTGTCCTTTAGTTAAACCNTATATTCTNTTATTGAACATTAAAATATTTATATCAACATTTCTTCTTAAGATATGAATAAAATGATTACCACCGATACTCATAGCGTCACCATCTCCAGTAATCATCCAAACAGATAAATTTGGATTTGCCAATTTTGCTCCAGTAGCCACTGCTGGTGCCCTGCCGTGAATTGAATGAAAGCCATAAGTATTCATATAATAAGGAAATCTACTTGAGCAACCAATACCAGACACAACTAAGAAATCTTCTTTAGCTACGCCTAAGTCAGGAAATGTTTTTTGAACAGAATTTAGAATAGAGTAGTCGCCACAACCAGGACACCATTTAATATCCTGATCAGACATAAAGTCTTTTTTCTTTAATTTATCTTTTAATTCAGGCATAATTAACTTTCCTCTATAATTTGTTCAATTTTTTCATAAATATCAGTTGTTGTATAAGGTTTGCCAGATACTCTATTAAAATTAAGAGTATCAATTAAAAATTTACTTCGAATAATTGTTGATAATTGACCTAAATTAATTTCAGGAATTAATACTTTATTAAATTTTAATAAAATCTCAGCTAAATTTTTAGGAAATGGGTTGATATATTTTAANTTTATATGNGNAACAGACATATTGTTTNNNNTNGCTTTTTNAACTGCNGCCCTNCATGCACCATATGTNCCACCCCAGCTTAATACTAAAAGTTCTCCTTTTGGATTACCATAAACTTCAATCTCTGGAATAAAGTCTGCAATAACATCTATTTTATCTTGTCTTAATTTTACCATATAATTATGATTGTCAGCTTCATAGCTTACATTACCTGATACAGCAGCTTTTTCTAGCCCNCCTATTCTGTGTTCTAAACCAGGTGTNCCAGGTAATCCCCATTCTCTAGCTAAAGTTTTTTCATCTCTTTTATAAGGTAAAAATTTCTCATCTTTTGATTTTTTGATAATTTTAGTTTTGATTTCAGGAAGCTTATCTAAATCTGGTAATTTCCATGGTTCTGAGCCATTTGCAATATATCCATCTGAAAGCAAAACTACAGGAACCATAAATTCAAGTGCTATTTTACATGCCTCAAATGCAGTATCAAAACAATCAGATGCTGATTGTGCAGCAATAACAACTGCTGGACATTCTCCGTTTCTTCCATACATAGCTTGATTTAAATCAGATTGTTCTGTTTTTGTAGGCAAACCTGTTGAAGGTCCCCCTCTTTGAATATTGATAACNACTATAGGAAGTTCAGTAATAATTCCAAGCCCCATTGCTTCACCTTTTAAAGCAATACCAGGNCCACTACTAGCAGTTATGGCTAAATCTCCGGCAAATGCTGCNCCTAAAACACTACATATACCAGCAATTTCATCTTCAGCTTGAAATGTTTTAATTCCATAATTCTTATATTTAGATAAAATATGCAAAATATCACTAGCAGGAGTAATCGGATAACCACCAAAAAATAAATCTAGTTTAGCCTTATTTGCTGCAGCAATAAGACCTAAGGTTAAACATTCATTACCCATAATATTTCTGTAAGTACCTTTATTTAACTTAGCTTGAGATACTCTATAAGTGGTACGAATAGCTTCAATAGTATCACCATAATTATAACCTGCTTTAAGCGCAATAGTATTTGCTTCTATAATTGCTGGTTTACTTTTAAATTTTTGATTTAAAAATTCAATTGTTGAATCTAGCTCTCTTTCATAAATCCAATACAGTATTCCAAGAGCAAACATNTTAGTACTTCTAGATTTCATTTTAGAAGGTAAATCCACATTTTCAAGAGCTNTATTTACTAATTCATTCATATTAACTTTAATTAATTTATATGAATCTAAAGTCCCATCTTCTAATGGGTCTGTTTCGTAACTAGCTAAATTAAAATTTTTATTGGTATAATTGGCTGTATTTGCAATAATCATACCATTAGGCTTTAAATCGTCAATATTAACTCTTAAAGCAGCTGGATTCATTGCAACTAGTACATCTAATTTATCACCAGGAGTATGTATNTCTTGATTACTAAATTGTAATTGAAAAGAACTTACCCCAGCTAAAGTTCCCTGAGGAGCTCTAATCTCTGCAGGAAAGTCTGGAAGTGTTGCAATATCATTACCAAACAATGCTGAATTGGTAGTAAACTGATTACCAGTTAATTGCATACCATCACCCGAATCACCAGCAAATCTTATGGTAATTAAATCAACTTCCTTAGAATTTGTTTCTCTCTTTGCCATCAAATTGTATTTATTAGTTAGATAGCATAATTTACCTATATTCTTTTAAATAAGACAAAAATTATTTTATATATTTAAGTATTATTTTTACTTTANTTTTAANAAGATAAAATTTATGACAAATATAAAACTTACATCTTATAGTTCAGGCGCAGGTTGAGCGTGTAAAATTAATCCTAAAGATCTCGGAGAGATTTTAGAAAAACTTAATAAAACTGAACTCCTTTTAAATGAAAATGTAAAGGGATATCAAACATCTGATGATTGTTCTATTTATCCTATAGATGATCAAAATCTTTTAATACAAAGTGTTGATTTTTTTACACCTATTGTAGATGACCCTTATGATTTTGGAAGAATTGCTGCAGCTAATTCTTTTTCTGATATTTATGCTATGGGNGGAAANCCAATATTTGCTTTAAATATAACATGCTTNCCAACAGATGATTTACCTTTGGAAGTNCTCCATCAAATATTAAAAGGTGGTCAAGATGTTGCTAATGATGCGGGAGCTCCAATATTAGGAGGCCATAGCATAAAAGATAAAGAGCCTAAATATGGAATGGTAGTTACTGGCTTAGTTAAAAAGGAACAATTAGTAAGAAATGATAATGCTCAAGCTGGCGATTGTTTAATTCTAACTAAACCTATAGGAACAGGCATTATTTCTACAGCAATAAAAAGAGGTAATGCTAAAGAAGATGATGTTAATAATATTGTTAAAATTATGACTGATTCAAATGCTAAGGCTGCAAATGCAATGAATCAAGTAGGAGTAAATTCATGTACAGATGTAACAGGCTATGGTTTAATTGGNCATTTAAAAGAAATGTGTGAATCAAGTAATGTTAGCGCTATAATCAATGCAAACGATGTGCCCTTAATTAAAGGGTCAAGTGATTATGCTTCCAATAAAGAAAATATTCCTGGTGGGACAAGAAGAAATTATGAATGTTTTAATTCAGTTGTGAATTATCAAGCAAATAACCAATCATTAAATGAATTACAGCTATATGACGCACAAACATCTGGAGGCCTGCTAATATCGGTAGCTGAAAATAAAAAAGAAGACTTGATAAATAATTTAAAGAAAGAAAAATGTCTTTCACATAGTGTGATAGGAACTATTGTAGAGAAGGACTCATCACATTTAATTCAAATCAAATAAATAATGAATAACATAATTTATCTTGACAACCAAGCAACAACCCCTATAGATCCTAAAGTTTTGGAATTTATGAATCCTTATTTGCAAGATTCTTTTGGAAATCCTGCTAGTGTAAATCATATTTTAGGTTGGCAGGCTGATGAAGCTGTAGAAATTGCACGAGAAAAAATAGCAAATACTATTGGTGCTCAATCAAATGAAGTTATTTTTACAAGTGGCGCTACAGAATCTATTAATATAGCATTACAAGGATTAATAGATAGTCATATTAAAGCCGGAGATCATATTATAACAAGCAATATAGAACATAAAGCTGTAATTGATGTGCTAAATGCAATTTCAAAGAAAAATATTGAAGTCTCTTTTATATCTGTTTCAAAAAATGGAATTATAGATATTAATAAAATTAAAAAATATATAAAACAAAATACAAAGTTATGTACAATCATACATGGTAATAATGAAATTGGAACCATACAGCCAATTGAAGAAATTGGAAGATTATGTAAAAATCATAATATAATTTTTCATGTTGATGCAGCACAAACTTTAGGTAAAAAAGAAATCGATGTTAATAAAATGAATATTGATCTTCTTTCAATGTCAGGACATAAAATTTATGCCCCTAAAGGTATTGGAGCNCTATTTATAAGAAGAAAAAATCCAAGAATAGANCTTAAACCTATTTTANATGGAGGTGGNCATGAATACGGNTATAGNCCTGGAACATTGCCAGTTCATAATATTGTAGGTTTTGGAACAGCATGNGAAATTTCAATNAAAAATAAAGANGNAGATAATAAACGTATTAATAAAATGAAAAATANATTATTNNTTGGTTTGCAAAAAATTTTTCCAGATTTAATAGTAAATGGAGATTTGAAAAATAGATTAGAGGGNAATTTAAATATTACATTCCCAAAATATAGTGCTGAAAAAATAATGATGAAATTAACTAAAATTGCTTGTTCAACAGGNTCTGCTTGTTCATCATCNANNCCCACTCCATCACATGTATTATTAGCCTTAGGTTTAAAAAAAGAACAAATAAATAGTACAATTAGGTTTGGTATTGGAAAATTNAANACAANAGAACAAATTCATACTGTAATTGATATGTTTAATNAAAAATTAAAAGGTAAATAAAATGAGNCAAATAAANAAAGATGAGGTTATATCNGTTTTAAAACAATGNTACGATCCAGAAATACCNATTGATTTATGGAANNTAGGATTGATTTATGATATAAAAATTAAAAANAATAATATAGATATAATTATGTCACTTACAACACCAGGCTGNACAATGGGNCAATATATGGCTGATGATATTAAATCAAAATTAGAACAAATTAANAGTGTAGAAAATGTAACTGTAGANGTNGTATTTGANCCNCCATGGCAACCNGAAATGATGACTGATGAAGGTAGNCANAAACTAGGNTTTNCTCCAACTGAAAATACAAAAAAATCAGAAAAAAAAGATTGGGAGTAAAATGAAAACTATCATATTAGATGANTTTTTAAGTCAAGGNATTTTGATTGANAAAAAATTNAGNNAAAAANTTGATNATATAAGTTGGGAAGANTATAANGNTGANAATGTCCTAATNAAAGGATGTAGNCAAGCAACTATNCCAACTTGGGCCTATCTTATAATTACAGCAAAATTAGTAGAACATGCTAAAAATATATATTATGGNGANATTAAAAGTGCTGTAAAAATTCACAAAAAATAAAAANNATCGTNANNAAANTTTATTTTNTAGACTGNTTGGTCGGTTTTTCTTGCAAATAAAATTAATTTATAACTAAATTAGACTACTTAGTCGGTTTTNTAAAATTTAGGAAATNAAAAATTATGAAAATTTGTGTTTTAGTAAAACAAGTNCCAGATAANAATGATGANATTAAATTGAATTCNGAAAATTTATCTGTTGATAGAAGTAATTTTAACTTNGTAACTAATGAAAGTGATAATTACGCTGTAGAAGAAGCTCTNNTTATTAAAGAAAAATTACAAGGNGAAGTTGTAGTATGTAGCTTTGGTAATGAATCTGCCATACAAGTNATTAAAGACGCCTTATCAAAGGGNGCAGANAAAGGAATATTCATTGAAAATGATACCAATGATGAATATGATATNNTAAATACATCAAAAATATTTAANAATGTNTTAAANGNTGAAAATTTTGATTTGATTNTATCTGGNTTACAATCAGATGATATNGGAAATGGTCAACTTGGAGTNCTATTAGCNGAACANCTAAATATGAGCCATGGATCATTAGTAATGGAAACTNATATATCTGATTCTNCTAAAATAAANGTAAAGCGTGAGCTTGAAAATGGTTGGTTNCAATGGTCAGATTTAGATTTACCATCATCTNTAACAATACAGTCTGGTATAAACAAACCAAGATATGCATCNTTAAGAGGNATNATGATGATGAAGAAGAAACCAATNAATACAATTAAATTATCTGAAATTGATACNGGNGCTAATAAAATAGATAATTTAAAATCTATGTATATACCACAAAAAACAAAAGAAACTGTAAAAATAGAAGGCTCTNCTGATGAAGTAGCAGAAAAATTACATAATATTTTAANAAATGAATTGGGATTAATATGAAANTTTTAGTTTTTATACAAGTAGATGATAATAAAATAAATAAAATGTCNTTAGAAGCATTGAAATGTGCTCAAGGTTTAACTTCTAATGTAAGTGCTATCACATTTCATGAAGGTGCAGCAAATGAATTATCAAATTATAATCTAAATGAAATCATTTTGGCTAAAAATGAAAATTTAAATAGCTATAGTCCATTACACTATGCTAAAGCATTAGAAACACTAATTGATGATAGTTGTAACGCTATATTGTTCGCTCATACATATGAAACAAGAGATTGGGTTCCAAGGTTAAGTGTTAGAACTAATTATCCTTTTATATCTGACTGTATTGATTTGAAAAATGAAAATGATTCATTAATTATTACTCGTCAAACATATCAAGGAAAATTAAATAATGACTTTCAACTAAATTCCAATGTATTTTGCTCTATTCAGTCTGGTTGTTTTAAAGCTGACGATTTAGAAAGTGGAACTACACAAGTAAACACAGTTGAAGTAGAACTATCTGACGTAGCAAATACGATTAGAGCTGAAGAAAAATTTAAAGAACAAAAAGGTGGTGTAGATTTAACTGCAGCAGATTTAATTGTATCTGTTGGAAGAGGTATTGCAAAAGAAGAGAACATTCCTTTAGCAGAAGAATTAACAACCTTGTTAAATGGAGAACTTGGATCATCTAGACCAATTGTTGATTATGGNTGGCTACCTCATGATCGTCAGATTGGCTCATCAGGACAAGTAGTAAGNCCTAAATTATATTTTTCTCTTGGAGTATCTGGAGCTATTCAACATCAAGTAGGTATGAAGGGTTCAGATAAAATTATGGCTATCAATAAAGATGNAAATGCCCCAATATTTGAAATTGCTGACTACTCAGTAGTAGGTGATCTGTTAGAAATTGTTCCAAAATTAATTNATAAAATCAAGGAAAGTTAATTCCCTTCTTTTATTATTACAATTTTATTAACTTTCTTCTGTGTTTTTATAGAAATGAATTTTAGAGAGAAATAATAATGGTTGATGGTCATCAATACGAATACGCTCCTCCTCATGAAGTGTCAATTTTCTTTTATTTAATTGCCCTATTAGCATTACTATACCTTATATATAATCTAAGACGCCTTTTTACAATTCAAGTTGGTAAAGATGAGCTTCATAAAACTAATGTATTAACCCAAATGTATACAGCGCTTACATTTGGAGTAGGTCAAAAAAAAGTTTATTCAAAACGTTTTACATATGCTTCAATAATGCATTTTTTGATAGGTTGGGGCTTTATGGAATTGGTATTTGCAACAACTGTAGATTTTTTTGCTGCAAGAAAATGGTTTTTAAATTATCTACCAGAATTTGATACTCCATGGTTCGCATGCTTAAATGATACAGGTGGTTTAATGCTTACTGTTGGACTAATTATGGCATTGTATAGAAGGCATATAAATAAGCCAGACCCCCTACCTCATACAACAACTACAGGTCGTGGAAATCTGTTTGGTGATAGTGGAATTTTATGGTTTCTTTTATTATTATGTGTAGGAGGCTTTTTATCTGAAGCAGCTCGTTTATCTATGGATAAACCAATAACAGCTCATTTTNCTTATGTTGGTTATACAATATCTCATTTTTTGCCTGATTCTGTATGGTTAGCACTTGAAAGAAAAATATGGTGGTTTCATGCTATTACATCATTATTATTTTTATCAGTACTTCCAATGACAAAAATGTTTCATGTAATTGCNTCTGTTACAAATATATTCTATACTAATTTAATTAAAAGAGGTCAAATCAGACCTATGCATGTATCTCAAATACTTGAAGANCCTGATGCTGATATAGAAAATATTTCTTTAGGTGCAAATAAAATTAGTGATTTTTCTTGGAAACAATTATTAGATGCTGTGGCGTGCACTGAATGTGCGCGTTGCACAACTGTATGCCCTGCATCTAGAACAGATAAACCTTTATCACCAATGAAAATTATTACAGATGTTAGGCAAAAATTATATGCTGATACTTTAAATCTAAATAATTATGATGGTGCGCTTGTAGGGGGACTTATTTCTGAAACTGAATTATGGTCATGCACTACTTGTGGGGCATGTATGGAAGAATGTCCGGTACTAATTGAACATGTGCCAACTATTACAGATATGCGAAGGCATTTAGTTCTCTCTGAAGGTAAACCACCAGAACAATCAAGTGAAAGCCTAGAAAAAACTATGCAAAATGGTAATCCATGGGGAATGCCTCAACATGAAAGAACAAAATGGGCAGATGATTTTGATTTAGAATTACCCACATTAGCTGATAAAAAAGAAGTGGATGTATTATATTGGGTTGGATGTGCGGGCTCTTATGATCCACGTAATCAAGGCATTGCTAGAGATTTAGTCAAAATATTAAAAAATGCTAACATAGATTTTGCCATATTAGGTAAAGAAGAAACCTGTACAGGTGATTCTGCTAGGAGACTTGGAGATGAATATTTATTTGAAACTCTTGCTAATCAAAATATAAAAACACTAAATAAATATAAATTTAATACTGTAATCACAGCATGTCCTCACTGCTTTCAAGTAATTGCAAAAGAATATAAAGATTTTGGTGGAGATTATAATGTTGTGCATCATTCAGAATATATTCAAAAACTGATTGATGAAGAAAAAATAAAAGTTTCTAAAAACCTTGATGGAACAATTACATATCATGATGCATGCTATTTGGGTCGTTATAATGATATATATGAAGCTCCAAGAACAATCATTGAGTCTTTGTTAAGTGATAGTGGTGAAATTGTTGAAATGAAAGATAATAAATCAGGTAGCCTATGTTGTGGTGCAGGTGGTGGAAATATGTGGCATGAAATTACTGAAGGTGAAAGAATTAATATAAAACGATTTGAACAAGCGGTAGATACACAAGCAGATACTGTTGCAACGGCATGCTCTTTTTGTGCTATTATGATGGAAGATGCTAAAAATGTAACTGGAAATGAAACTACAATGCAAACTTTAGATGTTGCAGAATTAGTTGCAAAATCAATAGAATAAAATGGATTATATCCTTTCATATTTTTATAAACTTTCTGAACCTAGGCAAACCTTTGCTATTTTAATGATGGGCTGTGCAGGGTTTATCATTCTTATCTTAGCAATAAAAAGATGGTTAATCAATAGGTGATATAGGTCACAACTATTAGATTCAATCATTATTATTTTTTTATTGATAAAAAACAAAATAATATTTAATTTGTGTTACTAATCTGTTAAAAGCGCAAAAATAGGCTATTTTGTGTCTGTTTTTGTTGTAATTGAGATTAATTCTCTTTTAATTTTAACTGTTAAAATTGACAAAATAAAACAATAAACAATAATCTCTAAGGAGGAAATTATAATGAAACGTTTTATGTTTATTACATTGCTTGCCTCTTTTGGTTTGCTTCTAGCTCAAGATGCAGCTGGTACCTATAAATTAACTGGTACTAATGTAAGATATACGAGTTTAGCAAGACAAACTACTGTAGCAAGTATTTCGGACGTATATGGATTTGGTGTTAATACACCAGTTTCAGTAATTCCGATTAACTCTGGTTTCTTTCAACTTCTAAATGGTCCATTTAATGAAGACAACCTTGAATTAGGTGGTGCTTTTTTAAATGTAACATTTAATGAAGATGGAACAGGAACTGTTAACGAAGGTAGTTATTACCCAACAACTGAGTTAGATGAAGAAACTTGTACAACAGCTGGTACAGTATTACCAATTACTGATGAACTAGTTTATACTTCAAATCTNNCTNCANNTAACTATGTTCAAACTNTAAATGCTATTNNTGTGCCTTCTTTAAGTGCATTCCAAGGTGGNTTTATTGGTGNNATTTCNCTTTCACAAAGTGAAGANNTAGANTTCTTTACTNNNGGACAAAGNGCTGGTGCTTTAGGTGCTTGTGGTGCTGGATTCTATGCTGATGGTACGCCATGTGATGCAAGTTTCCCAGGTAATGACTGTGATATTTATGAGGCTTGTGCTTCAGCTGGTTATTTATCTAAAGGGCATGACGTAGAAACTGTTCCAGGTAATGGTGTTAGAGATATGTATGTTGAATGGCATGCTATTGATGGACCTTTATCTCAAAGTGGTTTTGGTGATGAGCCTCTAGACCCATGTGAAGATGGTCTATGTGTTGCTAACGCAAATGAATCACAATGCTTTGAGCTTGATCCTAACACTGGTGGTGTAATTCCTTCACCTGCTTGTACTGATTCAGAAGAAGCTTTAGATAGAGTTTTTGGTGTTCCTTACTTTGGAACAACTGCAATGAATCCTGAATGTGGTTTTAACCAAGATATTCTTGGTGATGCTGCAACTGTTAGTGGTGCTTTAGGTGGCGGTGTTGCTGGTGCTTGTGAAACAGGCATGCAAGGTGATGCTGACGGCAATGGTTATCCAGATGTATTTGATGGCTGTATGGGTCTGAATATGGGCGGAATGCCAGGTGATGAAGCTGCAACTACAGCTTTCATTGGTGCTTGTATGCAACTTGGTTTTGATCAAGAAACTTGTGTTGGATTAGCTGCTCTAGCTCAAGCTGCGGTTGAAGCAACAACTATCTGTTATAATATTCAAACACACGATTTTTATCCTGCTGATAGTGCAGATGACTGTACAGAAGGTTACTTCTTTACTACTATGAACTGGGATTGTTATGGTCTATTAGCTTTAACATATGATGCAGCAGCATTATGTAGCGCAGCTGCAGATGCATGGGTTGCTGATTGTGTTTGGGGTGACAGTGCTGGAAGAAACTTCTACTTAATGGCAGCAGACTTTACACCATGGGGTGGTTTCTTTACATGGAATGCTTTACAATATAGTCAAACTGGTGATGCGAGTTTCTTAGTTTCTGATGGAACTTATGATTTTGATCCAGCTTGTCTTGCAGATCAAGACCCTAGTGATTGTGGAGGTCGTTTAAGTATGGTAATGGATCCATTATGTGTACCTGAATTCCAGGTAAGAGAAGTATATATCGATTTTGATGAAATCGAAGAATGCGCACATAACGGTGATGTTACACTTGATGACGTTGTTAATATTCTTGATGTAGTTAATTTAGTTCAAGCTATCTTAGGTCTTGAAGAATTAAATGACAATCAAACTTGTAATGCTGATATCAACTCAGATGATATTATTAATATTCTAGATGTAGTTGGTATTGTTCAAGCTATCTTAGGTAACAGAGGAATCGATGCAACAGAAATTCAAATTTTTAATAATGAAAATTCTGTAAGCATAGAGTCTAATGGTTATGTAGGAGCAGTTCAAATGACTTTAAGTCATGGTGAAGATTTCGCAATTGAATTAACTGATGATGCGTTTATAGCTGAATATAATACTGAAGGAAATACAACAAATCTTATGATTGTTGCTCCTGAAAGTAAAGAGCTATTTACTGCAGTTGGTAATTTTGAAATTGTTGAAACTTTAGCTGCTAATAGCAATGACTACGTAGATGTAGTTAATCCAGAAGCTATTTCTTTAGGTTCTGCTTATCCAAATCCATTTAACCCAACAACAAGCTTTGAGCTTTCAGTTGGTAATGCAGGTCATGTAACAATGAATGTATACAATGTAATGGGTCAAGTAGTAGAAACTTTAGTTAATAATACTATGGATGCTGGCAACTATAATATCACATGGGATGCAGCTAACTTCTCAAGTGGTATGTATGTAGTTAAAGCTGAAACTGCTAATGGTCTTGCTTCTCAAAAAGTAATGCTTGTAAAATAGTAGTTTAAGGCTAATTTTAGCCTAAAATATTAAAAAACCCCCATATTTCTGAAAAGGAATTGGGGGTTTTTTATTTTTGTATAATTTGTGTTAAATTCACGCTGTTCTTTTAATAGAATACTATATTATATGATAAAACGAATTTTAATATTATTTTGCATTGTAAATCTTTGTTTAGCCGTAGCTATCAGAGGTAAGGTGTACGATGAAAATAATGGAAATCCTCTAATCGGAGCAAATGTTTACTTAGAAGATACATCCTTTGGAGGTAGTTGCAATGTTGATGGCCAGTATATTATTACTGATATCCCAAATAATCAAACTTATACTATCGTTGTTAAATATCTAGGATATGAAAAATTCACTAAAGAAATCACTCTAAATAATAATGAAGTGTTTGATTTAGATATTCCACTCACACCAACTAATATTAAAGTAAAAGCAACTGAAATTGTTGGAAACAAAAAAGCTATTAAAGATAAGATCACAAATTCAGTAGCAACAAAAGAATTAATTTCGTCTGATAGAATTCAAGTTGAAGCTAGTACTAACCTAGGCTCTTATTTAAAAGGATTAAAAGGTGTAGACTATACTGCGTCAGGTATGGATAGTTATTCTATATCAGTGAGAGGTTTTAATAGTAGTTTTAGTTCTAGATTACTGACTTTAACAGATGGTAGAGTAGCTAATATTCCTGCTTTAAGAGTAGTATCATATAACACCATACCACAATCACAAGATGATATTGAAAAAATGGAAGTTATTTTAGGTCCTGCAACTGCATTATACGGTGCAAATGCACATAGTGGCGTTGTAAATATTGTTTCAAAAGCACCATCTGTTTCAGAAGGCTTTTCTCTGCATGCAAGTGGAACAAGCGATGAGAGACAACTTAGAAAAATAAATGGTCGATATGCAAAAAAAATAAATGATCATATTAGTTTCAAAATTTCGGGTTCCTATCTTAATGCTTACGAATGGGAATATATATCTGAAGATGAATGGAAAAATCATCAATACACATGGATAGGAGCTCCAAATAGAACAGTAGATGGAAAAGATAATAATCCCTGGAATAGCGCTTTTACACTTAGTGATAACCAAGATGCAAATTGGGAAACTATTAAAAATATTGTTAGATCAGATGGGTGGAACATTGATGACTATTGGAATGATACAAATGGTGATGGAATATATCAACAAAATGAATTTATAGGTAATCCAGGTGAGGAATCTGGTTGGGATACAAATACCAAATATGTAGAACTTGATAATGGTGATATTATTCTAATTGGTAATGGTGAGGGTATGGACACTGGCGATCCCGATGGTGATGGTATAATGGGAGAAGATTGGTATAATGGTTATGATGATGATGGTGATGGATTAATTGATGAAGATTTTTTTATTGCAGATGGTATTGATAATGATGGTGATGGATTAATTGATGAAAATATAGATGATGAATACGATTTATCTTATGATGGAATGGATAATAATGG
>PAOX01000003.1:5751-24067 GCA_002710085.1 Fidelibacterota bacterium | reverse complement strand
ACAGACCAATCAATTGATTCATAAGCATCTTGAATTGAAAGTACCTTTAAAACCAACAAAGTAATTGCACCTAAAAGAACAGCTTTCACAATAGATACTACCCCAAATGAAGACAACACCATAATTAATGGAATAACCAAAATTGACAACCACCAATAACGTTGATATCTCAAATGAATATCTAACTCTTCTAATATAATTAAATCCTTAGATTGTTTTAATGCCTTTAATTTTATTTTTGGTACCATAATAAGAATTGTATCAGAAAATTTTAATTTAATATGAGCAATTTTTTCTCTTAATAATTCTTTTTGTCTCTTAATAGCTAATACAAAAGAAGAAAAACGATGCTTAAAATCATAATCATTTAAAGTCTTACCAATAATAGAAGATTGATGTGAAATCAGCCCTTCAACAAGAATAAAATTTTGACCAGTTAATTCACCTTGGTTCATTTTTACATCAGATAATAGTAAAACATTCAATTCTTCTTTAAATCTAATTATTTCACCTAATTGAATTTGCCCAATAATGATATCATCTTGATGTATTATTGCAGAATTTAGATTGTAAATCAACTCTTGATCATCTCTTATGATTTTATAAGGCTGAAAACCATATTCATTATAAATATTTAAGTAATTAAATGATTTNCCTATTAATTTTGAACTCTCTGGAATTTTAAACTCAGTTAAATATTTCTGAAGATGATATTTTTGAGTTAATGAAGTAGTAATAGCACGAGAAGGTAAAAACCAACGACTTATAATNATAANATAAAAAAGNCCAATNANCATNAATATTAATCCNATTTTTGNAAATTCAAACATTGAAATNGGTTCTAACNTATCCCAAATTTGATTATTATTAATATCTAAAAACTTATCACCCTTATCATAAATATTATTACCCATNCCAGNNATCCAANCNTCTTCATCTGAACATATNCTAATTANATTNCCATTATCATCAATTTGATCTNCACAATCAATAAAGTNNTCATAAGTATTNTCTACTACNGAGCTAACTACCAAATTAGTAGAAGTACCTATTAAAGTTAGGGTTCCACCTAAAATTGCAGCNTAAGATAATGGTAANAATAATTTTGTAGGACTAATATGAAATTTTTGACACATCTTAAAAATAACAGGAATAAATATAGCTACAGCAGCTGTATTATTAATAAAACCTGATATNAAAGAGACTGTTATAAAAAATATANAAATAGTAACCCATGAATTATTGCCACCCAATTTGTATAAAAATTGAGCTAAAACTTCTAAAAAACCAGTTTTAACAAGAGATCTGCTTAAAATAAATATTGCACCTATTGTAATAACCGCATTATTACTAAAACCTGAAATTGCTTCTTCTATTGATATAATATCAAAAAGTAATAATAAACCAACAGCAGCAAGAGCTGTGACCTCAAGCGGAAGAATTTCCATACTAAAGAAAACAATAGCAAAAGAAATAACAATTAATAATATAATCTGATTATTGAAAAGTGTTTCCATAATGTTTTAAATATAAACTAACTATATATAAAAAATTACCTCTTTTTACATTATGTAAAAAGAGGTAATTTGATAATTATACTATTTGATTCTATTTTAGGATAAAATGGTTTCCATTAAAGCCGTACAAACCAAATAAGGATCCATATTAGCTGAAGGCCTTCTATCTTCTAAATANCCAAAACCTTCATTAGCTGTTTGCATTGGTATTCTAATAGAAGCACCCCTATCACTNACTCCATATTTAAAATCCTTAATACTGCAAGTTTCATGATCTCCAGTTAACCTCTGTTCATTATCTGCACCATACATATCTATATGCTTTTCATGATTTTTACCTAATTTTTCACANGCTTCCTCAATAAGTTTTAAACCNCCTGGCTCTCTCATTGATTTTGTGCTAAAATTAGTATGAGCTCCAGCACCATTCCAATCACCTTTAACAGGCTTTGGATCTAAAGTAGCGCTAACACCATAATCTTCACCAATTCTATATAAAAGCCATCTAGCAAGCCAAGTCTCATCAGAAACAGCTAATGGGCCTAAAGGTCCAATTTGAAACTCCCACTGNCCTGGCATCACTTCAGCATTTATTCCAGATATAGTCATACCTGCATCAATACAAGCTTCCATATGTTCCTCAACAATATCCCTCCCAAATACCTCATCAGAACCGACACCGCAATAATAACCGCCCTGAGGTGCAGGAAAACCATTATCAGGCCATCCTAAAGGTTTAATTCCATCAAAAAAGGTATATTCTTGCTCTATACCAAACCAACAGTCATGATTCTTATGCTTTTCTGCTAATTCTCTTAATTTTGCTCTTTTATTACTTNAATGAACACTTCCATCTGAATTAAATACTTCACACATTGCAAGCAAGTGCTCTCCACCTCTAATAGGATCTTTCATAATATGAACAGGCTTTAATAAACAATCACTAAAATCTCCTTCAGCTTGCATCGTACTTGAGCCATCAAAACCCCAATCTGGAAGGTCTGAAACAGAATTAATCTTATGATCAACAATTTTAGTTTTACTTCTTAATTTTGCTGTAGGCTGATGACCATCAATCCATATATATTCAACCATGACTTTTTCCATATTTATAACTCCTTTTTGATTATTTTATTTTGATGTTTTTAAAATTTTATTATTAGATAAAATAATTTGAGTCTCTGTACGAATCACATTAGGCCAAGACTGTATTTTTCGTAGTAATTTTTCAAGAGAACCTGTATTACGCGTTTCAACCATTAATATATGAGACCCACGACCAGTTGTCGCAAAACATTCAACTATTTCATCTGTTTGGTTAACAAAATCAATAATTTTCTCATAATTAGATGATGATTCTGAAATAACAGTAATCAAAGCTGAAAGATCTAAACCAATTTTTCTAGNATTAATAACAGCCTTATAACCTTTTATAANATCTAAATCTTCTAATTTTTTAATTCTATCGCTAGTAGCAGGAACTGATAAATTAATTATTTCAGAAATTTTACTAACGGAATTACGAGCATTACTTTTCAATAGCGATACAATTTTCTTATCTGTATCATCTAANTTTATTGAATCANNAATTTCACTCATACCTAATTTTATTAAGTTTTTTGTTAATTTACAATATATTTTTTTGTATATTTTCGGTATACCTTATTTTTTAAATTAAAGGAGTTAATTTGATTATCTTATATCACAATCCACTTTGAAGCAAAAGNAGAAAATCAGTTGAGATTTTAAATCAAAAGAATATTCAATTTAAAATAATTGAATATTTAAAAGTAGGTATAACAAAATTAGAGCTAACTCAAATTGCTAAAAAATTAAACTTAAGACCTAAAGATTTTATTAGAAAAAATGATAAATTATTCAAGGAAAATAATTTTACATTATTATTAGAGAATGACAATAAAACATTTGATTTAATTGTAGAAAATCCAAGAATATTAGAAAGACCAATAGCTGTAGATAAAAACAAAGCCATTATAGCAAGACCTCCAGAGAAACTATTGGATAGTTTTTTACTTTAAAAGAACAACCCTTTGAGTATAAATATCTTGACCTAATTCTAGTTTTACTATATAAACACTAGTAGCCATGCTTTTAGAATTCCATTTTATTTTATGACTCCCCATTGTTTGATAGGCATCTAAAATAGTTTCAATCAATCTACCATTTAAATCATATATAGATACAGTCACATTAGAAGACTTTTCTAAGCTATATTCTATATTTAAACTAGGATTAAAAGGGTTTGGGTAAGTTTTAAGTATAGAAAACTCTTTATCTGAATTATTGTCTATAATATCTAAAGGATTATTGTCAGCTGTAAACCTAATAGCATAACCATTATTTAAATTTGGTGTAATCTCAGAATCTCCATCATTAAAAACAACCTGAGAACCAAAGTTTTGATCTGGAGACTCTATTCCGATTGTTGAAAAATTACCATTCTCATCAATATCATGCGTTTCTTGATAAACAAAAACCACATCCCCTTGATTAACTATGTTTTCATAAATATCTTGATTAAATAGTTGTAATTGAAATGTATTCTTAACACAATCTGGACAATTTTCATCATCTTCACCATTAGATACATTATTCCATTGAATTATAAACCTATTATAGGTTTCATCATATAGAGAATATACATCAAAATCTTCTCCTTGATCCCAATATCCATTATCATTTCTATCTTGAAACCATTCCCCATCATCATATGCACAGTTTCCATTTGAATCCTCAAAAGGCTCTTTAGCATTATCATCTAAATCATCCATAAAAGGAGCAAGCATTGCAGATGGACCTAAAGGAAATGGGATTGAGAAATTCCAAAAATAAGGAATTTCACATTTTTCAAACGATGCCCATCCATTTGAAGAAATTGTCATACTAGTATAATTTTGACCATAAAAATTAAAATCAAAAGGTAACTCAATTTCTGTAACCGTATCATCAGTTAAACATAAATTTACTCCATTAACAGATGCTTCTTCCCAATTCGTATCATCATTTAATGAAATACTATAAATATAATCAGCTAATGGCTCTGGAGTTACTTCGTAAGTATGTTCCGAAAATTCTGTACCTGAATCACTATTAAAAACAATTGCTATGTTTTCTTGAAAATGATTAGAATGATTTAAATATAAACTCATTTCAGACCCAATATTAATTTCAGCTTCATCAATATCAATATCAATCCAACCACTTTCATTAGATAAATCTTTACCTATTAAATCACCATTAAATAACAAAGCAGCAACAACATCCTTAACTGCATCACCATTTTCATCTACTATCTGTAAAGACACAAAAGAATTAGATAAAGAAGTATCTCCTATAACACTTAAAGATGTAGGATTAGTTAATCTAATTGGAATACTTGGATCACCCAAAACACCATAAATATGATAGTAAAAACCAGGAATATCTGTATTATTAATAATTAGACCATCAAATTCGGTTCTAACAGAATCTTTTCCAGCNTGNAAAGCTGGCGCTAATTCTGTTTTTCTAAATTCTAAAATTTCATCCCACATAGCTCCGCACATTACATTATTAAANCTTGTATCAGTATCTAAATCAGATGGACCAATCATCGCAACAGCACCTTTAGGGTTAGCAGGACTACCAGCTGTAACCATTTCTTCACCAAANCATTTCTCTAANCCAACNCCTGAATAATCATTACCAAAATCACCAGTATTACACACAAAACTAAATACAATTGGTAAATCCCAACCATTATTTAANTGAGCAANTTCTTCTCTATGAAAATAAGGCTTATGCCATCCATTCGCATCTCCCCATCCTCTATAATTAATAACTCCAACNCCTTCNTTCCATGAATTTGCAATATTAGGGTTATACTCATTTTGATTACCCATATGAAAAAAAGCNGTATCAACATCATCATANCCNTAATCATACAACTCNTCAAGAAGCCATAAAGAAGTCCACCTAGGCGTTACTGGCCAATCCCAAGGCTGAACACCTGCNCCATCTTTAAANTTTCCCGCAACAAGCAAAGCTTCATTAAANCTATTTAAATTAGTCGATTGCTCTAACCTTGTATGCTCAATTGTTTTTGCTTTTAAAACTAAAATATCTTGAATNTGCCTAACAGGCCAACGNCCAAGAAAAAANCTTGGATTTTGAACATCTTNACCTACATANGTATAAGTATAATCTGTAACATCTAATTCCTCAAAATTATATGATGGTATAGTAAATGTAGGAACAGCATAAGCNCCATTCCAATCNCCTACAAGNAGAACATATTCAAGCATTGGATTATTATTTTTGTAANTNTGNAAATNTCCTTTAAGANCTGTATTTGAATCTATCCCTAACTGATCTAAAGATATAACATCTACATCATAACCTTGACTTTTCTTAAATTCTATAAAATCTTCTCCATTAGATTGATCACCCAACCAATTTTCTAAACTTTGAGATGCTAAAACAATTAAAAAAATACCTCTTTCGTATTCAGCAGGCCTACTATCAATACCCTGATGAGATAAAGGTAACTTTAACATATTATTTGAAAATAAAATAGAAATTATACAAAATAGTAAAGTTAGTTTTTTGTTCATACTAGTCCCCTAAAATAAAAGTTATTAAAATTGCTATGTCTAATATATTAATCCCATTATCTTGATTAATATCAGATACACACCCATAATACCCTAAAGCTTGTTCATTTTCAAATACATAATTTAACATTTTCATTATATCGTTTATATTTAGCAAACCATCAAAATTAATATCGCCATAAAAACACATATCTAAACCTGAATCAGATAAAATTTGAATATTATCAACTATTACTCCTCTGTAGTAGAGTGATTCATCAGTATCTAAAAACATATTAAGCCTTAAATTCTCGCTATTATTTTGATTAAAACTAAAAATAAACTGATTGAAATTTTTAAAATTATGTCCAGAAAAATGTCTCTGAGATAAAATGTCACCATTTTCATTTAGATAGGCCAATGAAAAATAATCCCTATCCCATTCTAATTCATATTTCATATCAATCAAAGTAACTATATTAGAATTATTAAAAGCTGGATTTAGAGCNATTGAGCTGAAAGTACCACTCTCATAATAAGAAGAAGACTGTGAGTATATGTTTTGATCGAAGTACCAATCTCCAGAATTAATAATCCAATCATTAAAATTAATTCCATTATAAACTAATTTTGACCACTTTAAATCATAATCAAAAGCTGAATTTGAATTAACTAATATTGTATCCTGAATTGGTAGTAAATTATTATAGTTTGAACCTTGTAATTCAATTTCATAACTTCCTTCAAATAAATCAAGCATAAAATTTTCAGAAAATATTTCAATTTTTTGAGTATCCCACTCACTTTTTAAACTTAAAATTAATGGAGATGAAAAATCATAATAACTTGGAAAATTAAAATTAAATTCAATATTATAATTTGGAAGTGGCTCCATTAAGATATCTTTTTCTAAAAAGGAAGAAGCGCTAGGAACTATATCAGACTCTACATATGTTTGATATCCCTTTGACTTTACCTGTAAAGTAAAAGTTCCAGGATACAATAAACGTCTGTATCGACCAAAATTATCTGTCATTCTAGGTTTTAACATCGGACCTTGCATCTCTAAAATAGAAACTTCTGCATTTAATATTTCGTNTGAATTAATATCCTTAATTAATCCATGTATAAGATATTTATCTGCACCTATTTCACCAAAATTATTTCCTGAAGCTCTATTAATTAAATGAAATGCTCCAACAAGGTTTCTATCAATAGTATCCTCTATAATATCTACATCACTACTTTGCATATTAGAAGTTCCTGCTTCAATCAAATATTGAATACAGCCTGTTTGACTATAAAACCAATCATGAGCATTTCCTCTTCTTGATATACTTCCCGAAGGCAAATAAGTTGTTATTCCATCCTGAGTAGGAATAAAAGATGCTATATCCCTACCCAATTTATCTACAACTTCAAAATCTGGACTAGGCTTATTTTCTGTCCACAACCAAGGATAAATAACTTTTTCAGAAACACAACCCGATCTAGAACTATGATAAGCTATAGATAATAAAAATTGTTTTTCAATAGCAAAATCTCTTATAGCCTGTATTTCTAACTCAGAAAAAGGCTCTTCTCCTCTGTAATAATCAAAATTTGAGATGTATGATGGATTTCCAGAGCACCCATAATCAAGTTCATACTTATCATCACCAAATATCCAATTAAAATCATAATTCCGATTTAAATCTACTCCATCAGAATCATTACCTGGGCCATAAACATAATCAAAAATCCCATTTAAATTGATGTCAGTTTTATTTTTTCGATACCATTCATCTTGAATCCATTCTCCATTTAAAGTGTCACCATGAACTGTTAATAAGCCTTCAGGGTTATGAGTAGGAACAACCCATAATTCTGTATTTTCAATAGCCATTTTTCTATCTAAATAATTAACTGGATAAAAGGCATTAGGATGCAACAACCAATCAATCAATTCCATAGCAATCTCAACCCCATATATCTCTTCAGCATGACATTGACCTAAAATTAAAACTCTAGGCTCATCTTGATTCTCATCTGCATTGTAAGANAATTTAACTGCATATATTGGTAAGCTATCTCTAGAAGATACACCTATTTGACTTAACTCATAAATAATACCACTTCCTGGATATTGTGCTGGCCAAGGGTTATCATTAGCTCCAAATTCTATATCCCAATCTTGAAGCTGCTGCTCTACCTCATAAAAGGTATGATATCTCTCAGAAAGAGAAAACAAAGGGACAAAAAATATTAATATATATAAAAATATCATTTTAATAATGACACTTTAGAGCTTATATATGAACCGCCTGAACCAATAGTAACAATATATATACCACTTGAATAATTTTGAGCATTCCATTTAAAACTATGATTACCATTATTTAAATAATTATCATACAAAGTATCAATCAACCTTCCATTTAAATNATATATTTTAACTGAAACTTGATTNTTTACAGGATTAAAAAAGCTTACATTAACCTCTGGNTTAAATGGATTTGGATAAATAGCATTGATACTGAATTCTTGATTAATACCATCTTCAACACTTAACTCAAATTCATGTGTAATCGATTGACCATAAATATTGTACAATAAATCTTTACCTGTNCTNCGTAGATCGCTCCAATAAACCATATAAGACTGTTCAGATTGACCTTTTGAATATAAAGTNATTTTTGGCTCTGTTTGGATATGGTAAGCATCACAAAGAGCAATACCACTTTGANTATAGACAAACTCACCATTATCTATTTCTTGATAATAAATATCTGTATGAGTCTGTAAATTTTCATCACTATTATTTCTTGAATCTTCCCATNCAATCATATACCTTCCATTAAGTGCTGTATAAGGGTATACATTAATTTGATCCCCTTGACCATCTGCAATCAAATAAAGAGGAGAACCATCTANATTCTGATTTACCTCTAATGTCTCTAGGTTAACTGTATTACATAATAAATCATAATCCTGACCATTACTATAGTCTTCCCAACAAACTAAAACCTCATTTAATTCATTATGATACGTTATCTTTGAATTAGTCTGATCATTATCATAACTAGCAATTGAAATACCATCTAAGCTACCCAAAGAATTTCCAGAATAATCAAAATATTGACCATAAATATCAGAACCGCTCTCTTGCCTGTTATCTCTCCATATTACAAAAATACCATCTCCAGTATCAACNGCATCCTCAATAAATTGATTACTATCTACATCACATACCCTTTTTGGAAAACCTTCAGTATTTTCACCATCTTGGTTTATAATCGTAATATTTCCATAATTACCTGAACCAACTTTATCAAAAACAATAAAAGCGCCACCATTTGGTACATTAAATACGCTTCTAACAAAGTTATCTGAAGATGGATCATTTGTTAAGTTTTTAGGCGCGTCCCAATAAATTGTACCATCAATACCAACTTTTCTAACATATATATCAGGTCCAGCAAAGAACTCGCTGAGTGAAGTAAAGTAAAATAAAGTATTATCATCATTAACAAGTAAATCTAAATCTCTGCCAAATTCACTAATAAAATCATATTGGAACCAATCAGTAGGATTAAGCCAAGNCCCATTTGGGTCGCCCACTAAATTTAGCTCTGGTAAATCTAAAATTTGAAAATACTGAGAATAACCTTCACCAGGATCAGCACCAGCTTGAAAATTNTCCTGTAAAAATCCCATAAACAAGTTATCTCCTACTTTTTTAACTTCAGCATTTAGCTGNGCAGGATTCTGACTTAAAGNTGNNTTTGGAACTGAATTTGCATTATCATAAGAATANCCATANTCATTTGATATNATTTTACCAAANTTNTAAGTTGAATTAACTCCATTTTCACGATCTTCCCAATATAATAAAATNTCACTATCATTTATTNTTTCAGATTTAANATTNTCAGANNTACCATCTACNCCATAATAAATTTCCATNCCATTATTACCTAAAGTTAATTCACCTTGNGGNCTTAAATGNTGAGTGTATATACCACCACTNCCAGNTCTTCCATCTTCCCANATAATAAATGCTGAACCATTACCATCTTTTCTAANAACAGGACTNTTTTGAATTAAAGCGGCATTAGATACAATTAANCCATTTTCAGGCATNGTANTTNANTTTTNAGCGCTAACATGCTGNACATANACATCTGCTTCATCACCACNANTTCTATCATCTTGCCANACAAAATAAGCNCCTCCATCACCACTANCAGANAANCGNGCNCCTGTTTGAGCATCTTNAGCAGTACATANTGNTAANCCATCTACNGGCCATTGAATNGGNTCATCTTGAGATGCNATAATTTTTTGNGCATAAATATCACTATTNCCATTTTGATCACTATACCAAACNACATANGCCCCAGAATCATCTGCTTTAACTCTTGGNTTTGTTTGAGAAGAAGAAAGTCCTTCNGTTANAGGTAAACCTTGAGGNNAATCTTGAAAATAAGGATCTCCATTTACCCATAAATATTGCATATAAATATCAAANTTTTGATTTCTATCATCTTGCCATGTAGTCGCTGTTATNCCTTCTGTTCCACAACAACCAGCAGCATATGTTATTTTTGCATAATTNTGATCACCTTCNGCATCACAAATTGCAATTCCNCCNTCTTCAACTGTGCTCCATAAGGTANTAATTGTTCCATCATCATGATTTGCTAACATCCTTTGACCAAAAATATCCAAATTTCCATTTCTATCATCAACCCATGCCATAGCAGCTTCTCCAAGACCTGCAATCTCTAAACTAATTCCATTATGATGAGAATCATTTGTCATAATAGGAACACCCTCTCCAGGATTTATAATTTGATTATCAGATGAAATATGGGTTGCATATACATGTTCATACTGCCCAACAGTAAAGTCTTTCCAAATAATATATGCACCGCCATTACCATCTTTACACATATTTGGATTTCTTTGAGAACCATCTTTAACTACAATAGGCTGTCCCTCAAGAGACCAAACTAAAGTACCGTCAGATAGAACATGCTGAGCATAAACATCTCCTTTTGTATCAGGCTCACTCCTATAATCAATCCATACAACAAAAGCACCACCATTATCATCTCCAACTATCAATGGATCTTCTTGTCTTCCATAAGCTGTAGTTACAGCAATCCCATCTTCTCCCCACATTTTATTACCCTGTGAATCAATTTTTTGAACATAAACATCTCTCATACTATCTCTAGTGTCNGACCAAGNAAAAATAATTTCACCNGTCTGTCCATCAGCTGCGCCTCTCTGCCATTCAATGTGCTGACCTTGCCTTATTGGCGCTCCCCCATCAATCCAATCAAACTGAGAAAACATTAAACTTGCCATAGAACATAAAAATAAAAATCTCATAATCATTTATAAACTCCTATTATTTTAAAACATAAATATAAATACCATCTTCAGTTGAAACTATAATATTATTACCATCTACTTTTACATGATTTGAATAAGGGGTTTCAATTTGACCTATATAATCAATATTTAAACCTCCATTCCATTGATACAACAAACATCCATCATGCCCTGCAGATAACGCTATAGTACCATTATCTTCACTAATATTATTAATTGTATAGCCATTAGCTATAGATAANTTATCAATAATANCCCCATTATCATCAAGTAAAGATATGTAACAGCCATTACTTGTTGACAAACCAGCAAAAACAACCAAATCTTTTACAAATACTGAATTTACTTCTCCCGAAAGATCAAATGAAGAATGCACATAAGGATAAAATCCACCAGCAGGCTCATATATGCCATTTAATCCTGGATTATAATATTCATCAATATACAGTTGTTCACAAACAGTTCGATCTAAACCAACATTTCCTGTAGGGATAAAATCAGTTAATAATTCATATGTAATTATCCAATTTCCACCTTCATTAATACAATCATTTTCATTATCATAATCTGTATTGGAGCATTGTTTAATTTCCTCAAAACATGAATCTTCATTAAGCTGTTTTAAAACTTTAATTCCTAACTCACCATTAGAAACTGCTAATAAACCATTATCAAAGCTAATTTTCTCTGGAAGGNCTCCAAAATTATATGAAAATTCACATATAGGAGATGCATTTATCTCTGGCAATAAGTCTGTACCATTTATATCATACAACCTTTTCCATACGACTGAAGTAGAATACTCATCAAAATCTCCAATAGTCCCTTCATCATCGCTCTCAGATGAAGAATGCTTAACAAGAGAAAAGACATTGATAGCATTTGGATTAGATTGGTCATCAATTGATGTACTAAGCCATGTTCCACCGTAACAATCCTGTAAATAATTAGGATAAGCATACTGAGTTGCATCCTCANCTAATTTATGCAACCATATTCTATCATATATATCCGTTATAAAAGCTATATCATGACTTTGAGAAATAATTACTTCTTGTGCACGATTATCACCCATTGAATCATCTAAAATAGAATCATTATAAATAGAATCAACTAAAGTAATATTACCAACATTATCCCTAGTAATATCGTAAACAATAAAACCCTGATAATTAGCAGCTACAACCATTGAGNTTTCNGTAATATCTGAACCCATAGCTTCGCCATGAGTATCAGNATAATAAACTAATTCTACAACATCATTATTTTCTGAATCAACTTGTTCTATACATGAAAATAATAAAACAGATAATATAAATATATATAATTTCATTTTTACCTCTATCTAAATTTAAAAATTATAAACTAATTTTAACCATAATTCATTTCTTTGATGATTTTTATAACCCTCAACCCAAGAAACTTCAGTACTACTAGATGANGACACCTGCCTTAAAAAGTGCCTTACAGAAGCATCAAGACTAATTGCTTTAGTTATTTTTTTAGANACCTCTAATCTTATATCGTAATCTGAATAAGTTTTCCAATTATCTGAATTATAATACCAAGATTCTAAATCATAATATCTATGATTAAAATAAAATTTAAAACCTACACTCGATATAAAGGATTTTTTAAATGATTTTTTAATATACATCTTAAAACCATTCCTTACATATGAACGATCCATTTTAGAAGATTGAATCATCTCAGAATCATNATATGAAATATTATCNGAATTGNAATANAGATATGTAAAATTAGAATAATATGATTTAAACATTTTTGACTTTANNGTTGCTTCAAATCCATATATCCTACTATCAAATTCAGTGAAATTTTTATTATAAAANTGATTATTGAGAATAAATCTATAATCTATCCAAGTCTTNTTTAAAGGTATTTTATGGGAAAAAGATAAATATACTGTTTCATTCGAAAAAGAACATGGATAATAGTCAATAGGAGCTAAATCTCTATCAATGTACGTTCTTAAATAATAATCTGGCAACAAAGAATAAGAAAACTTAATCCATGAATATGGAGCCAGCTTCATTTCAAAACGCCCTGAAAAAGAAACATATGATTTTAATTGAGAGCTGCTATAATAATTATATTTAGATTTAAATATAAAATTTGTTTTATAAGATTCTATAATCTCAGGAGAAATTTTAATCTGAAATGATGAAGAAAAGATTCCGGAATCATACGTTTTAGAATCTCCTAAATAATCATTATCAGTATCCTCTTCAATATGATAAGCATTAATCTCTATATCTGAGAATCTCATAAAATTATCATCATAACCTAAAGATGTTTCATATTTAAAAGAAGCTGATAATCCTAAACATAAAACACTAACTAAAGATAAAGATAATTTTAATAATCTAACTATTAGGATCATAATTCCTCATCTGCCTACTTATTTGCCTATAACTAATAAAACCAACATAAATAGTGCTACCCAAACAAATAAATAACCCTAACCAAACTATTAACATATTAAATTTTCGCGTATAATAAAGGCTACCCTTACCTATATCTAATAACCCATCCTGATCTAAAAAAAACTCTCCTTGATTCCATTCTCCATCATTATTCGTATCTGTAAAAATCTCAGGATTTCCATTCAAATTTTGGCTCCATTTAAATCCATCTTGATCCCATTTCCCATTACCAACCATATCTAAATCGCTCAAAATAGGAGAATTAAAATAACCAATATCAGTCCCTTTGATTAACTTTTCAATTTCTATAATATTAACAATAGGAATATCAATATCACAAAATTTAGCAATTACACTTGTTCTTTTATCAAAAGAAGGGATAAGACTGAGAACTTTAGATGCTTGAACAAACCCATAATGTTCTTTTAATTTATTCTTACCTTTAAATCCAAAACTAGCAACTCCCCCTCCAATATTAATATAAGCCTTATAGCAAGACAGAGTATTATCACTACAATTATCTTCATATAAATCAACTCTATTGTTAATACTGGTTTTTAGAATAGAGCCTATCGAATCATTAAGCACTTCCTGGTTACTTAGACCATGTAAAACAAATAATTCATCTAAACTCTTATTAGGGTAAAGAGAAAGCATCAAACTATCAAGACTTTGCCTTTTCTCATCTCCTCCGTAAATTTTTCTATAACGAGTTCCCTTTTTTAAATAATCTGCACCACCGCCATAGGTGAATTTATTACTAACATGATTAATTAAGCCTTTGTCATATAAAATCTTTTCCATTTTAGGCCATGATAAATCCATATCTGTAGCACCCCAACTAGAAGCACCAAGAGATGAAATTGTTACATAATTTAACCCCATTGATTCACATGCCATTAAAACCGCGATATTAGCTCCCGGCATTGAACCTGTCATTGAAATAGCAATTGTATCACCTGGAGATAAACCTGCTTTGGTAAATTGATCTATAATCAAAGCAGAAAAATTAGGTTTTAAAACAGTAGATTTAGCCTCATATTTACCTATATCAGTCAAAAGAGGGCTAGTCTCTGTATTTAAAAATACTAAACGACTATCAAATGGGTCCCTAGATAAAAATGGATATTTTCTACCATATTTCTTTAAAACCCCTAATGCACTTTGCATCTTATTTGCAGATTCAATCTTTAAATCATAATCTGACGATTTATAAGTTAAAATTGATGAAGAAACAATGTAGTACACCAATATATTAACCAATGCAATAAGTACTAATATCCTAGTCTTTTGTATAGAAGGTCTAAACATAAAAAGAGCCNCCACTTATAATAATCATAATAAGTCGAGTTGAAATAGCTATAATCATAATAACACTTATAGTTTTAAGTGTACCTTGCCTATCCATCCAACTTGCTATTAATCCTGGAATAATATTTCCAATTGACGATAAATCAAAATTCATAAATGTATACATATCTGGATTGAAATAAATTTTTGAAATATAACCAAAAAGGAAACCTAGCATTAAGCTTAAGACTAAACGCCTCTTTCCATATACAAAAATAAAATTTGATAAAATCTTTATTATTAAAACAACTAATATTGCAATAGAAAATGTCACTATAATTTTAAATGGCTCATGAAGATAAAGAGCTATATAGCCNGGAACTATAACACCACCAGCAGTAACTCCTAAAGTTTCTGTAAGAAACAAGCTTAAGCACATTCCTATTCCTATAGCTACACCTATAAATTGAGAATTCTCAATCAACTTTAAACTCCTTCATTTCTTTCATTAGTGTTTCTCCCCAACCAACAATATTACCTATTCCTAAAATTACAAAATTAGATAAAGTATTATCCATGAATTTAATCAAATCTTTCTGTTTTATAGAATAAGGAAATTCATAAATGCTAATATTTTTATTTTTATCTGACATTTTTTTTAATTCAGAAGGGAAATTTTCACCTCTTAATACCAAAACTTCAGGCTTTAATCTATCAAAAATTAAATTAATCAGTTGAATTGTTCTATATTGCCTATCTAAACGAGTATTTAGAAAAATTGCAAACTTATCTCTTTTTAACCTTTCATTAATCATATCCCAGGTTTTAAGAGTTGAAGCAGGATCATTAGCAGCAAAAGCATTAATAAATTCAAAACCAGTATTTTTATATCTTATTTTCCATATAGTTAAAGCTCCAGGGTCGGGATTACATTTACTCATACCTTCTAAAGCTACACCCTTATCTACCCCACATAACTCACACACCTTAATCGCTAAACTAATATTTTCTTTATGTTCTAAATATTGAAAATTAGAAATATCTTTGTTGTCTAAATCAGATGTATCACAAGAATGAAAGTCACTGTTTCTCTTTAAAGAAATATTTTTTAATAATTCAATTTGTTTATCTTCAGATGTAACCATAATACCATTAAATGGAATAGTGTTTCCCATTGATTTTGTGATTTGCTCAATTGAAATTCCCATTTCATCTAAATGGTCAGGCCTAACATTTGTCATAACACCAATTGTCGATTTGACAATTTTATGCTCTGATATCCATTGATACTGTGGATTAACAGCCATACATTCTATTACTATAGCATCTGGTTTAGATTTAGAAAAACGTCTAATAAGGGAAATTTGCTCGCCTATGGAAGCAGATCTTAGTCTGTGAATATATTTATCATTTCCATCTTCATCAATGATACGAGGAGAAGTTCCAGTTGTTTTAGCTAAGGTTTTTAAACCTCCAGCCCTTAAACCAGAAGCTATTAATCTTACAACGCTTGATTTTCCCCTAGATCCGTTCACATGGATTCTAATTGGTATTTTAGATAGGCTTTTTGAATGAACTTGAAATTCAATAATCCCAAAAACTAAAATCAATATTACTAGTACAATTAAAATTAGTTCCATTTTACATTCCTTGAATAAATATATGAGTTCTTATTTAATAAGAGCTTAATTATCAAGTATACTACTAACCAATATTACCACATCTAAAACATTTAATATGCCATCCTGATTCATATCACCTATATAATCTGGTTCAGCTTGATCTAATATCATTGCTAATAATAAAACAACATCTAAGACATTTAATAATTCATCCTCGTTTAAATCTCCATATAAAACAAATGGAGACTGTGTAGTAATAAAAATAGCTGACTGATCACTAAGCCTAGCAGCTCCTCTTGGATATTCATTGTTAAAAGTATATTGCAAACCTTCATTACTATACTTATTCTCTATACCAATAGTCGTATAACACCCGTGGTCTGGTCTATCACCTTCAGGGTAATAGCCATTTGAAGTATTATTAAATGTTTTATATTGTATTTTTATTTCACCATCACCAGTTGGAGTATCGCTACCATTATATAGTATTGCCTGAAAATCTTCATCAGAATTATTATCTTGAGTTCTCATATCTGACCATTCAATAACTACATATTCACATTCTATATCAAGATTTTCACAACCATCAGGGAATGCTTTATAAAAGACATCNCCACNACTNCTTGTTTTCATATCATCCCAAAAAGCAGCAATCATTGGTGCNGGACCACCTGCTCCTGGAATAGGATAATTNCTAAATGANAATAAATCTGTTCTACCTAAAGCAATCCANCCATTTGTACTTACTGTGATTTCNNTATAGGTATCTCCATAGAAATTNAANTCAAATGGCAACTGAACAAATTCAGTACTATTAGTTGCATTNTTTCCATCACCACCATCANTAAGATTTAAATCTTCTCCNTCTACCCCCATAATTTGTATCAATTTCAATCCAGTCATAAACAGGAGCTGACTCATAACCCGTATCNTCATCACCATAAATNTAATANCCNTATGNATTTGGACCNAATGGATCNGTATCTTNCACAANACCAANTGTAAGATTAACAAAATTACTTCTGCTNTAACTATTATTATCTTCAATCTTTANTTCAATTGGNAAAATTGTTCCATTTACAATNTTACTACTAAANGANANCATNGAAGATNNAGGAGAAACTCCAATATCTCCAACAGCNACATCTCCAAAATCAATTGNTTGATTATCAAATTCAATTAAATTAGAAGTAGANGAAAGAANACCCTGAGNATTATAAGAAGNCATATTNCCATTNTTTTGAATCTGNAAAAANACNTCNACTGANTCACCTGGCATAGGTGTAGNACTAGNTAAAAAATCTACAANATCAAGTTTAGCTGAATTAATTGAAAAAGGAAGATAAANAGACCAATTATTATCATGATTATCTGTAAGATTTAAAATTAAATTTATATCATCTCCAAATATTGCATCTTCTGAAATATTNATAGTTAAATCTTCCTGCATTCCAATATAGTCNTCA
>PAOX01000003.1:0-5746 GCA_002710085.1 Fidelibacterota bacterium | reverse complement strand
CATNTAAATCCATGATGTATTTCCATCTATAATATNGACTAAATTACTACTTGAAGTTAANTCACCTGAAATCCAACTAATATTTTCATTTCCAACTGANCCAATACTAATCATAGGNAATGTATAATTTTGNCCAGGACTTGATTCCAAATCTCCATCCCATACAATATCAATCGCATAGTCATCTAAGAAAGTAACAGCATCTTCTAATGGTCTATAATTTTGCTTTGTTACTGTAACATACATAATACCTGTTTCATCTATATCATTCCAATCAAATGATACATTTCCATTACTATCAGTATAATTTGATTCAAATATAACATCATTACCCATCAAAAGAGTAACTCGTGCATTTTCTACTAATTCCCCATGTGTATTAGAGATAGTTAAATTCATATAATTTGCACCTAAATACATCTCATTTGACAATCCGTCAATCACAAAATCTTTAGGTGTATCAGTCCATAAATGAAGAGCAGGATCGCCCATAAGATTAGTCCAGGCACTAAAAGCACCTACACAGTCTCCAGGATTACCTGGATATGTATGGTATATAGCTAAACGACCAGCTGTTGTAGCACTCCCTGCAAAACTTAATCCTTGAGCATATATTCCATCATAAATACCCATATCAAGTATATTATTATATGCCGTATGAGTCCCTGTAGTTGATATACCTATACACCCTACAGCTCCCTTTGGATTACTTACAGACCCAACCCGTATAAAATCCTCACTATCATCATCATAATTATAATCACCTGTTCCGCATGTTAGTACAGTTGCAAATGGTGTATAATATCCATTTGAAAGATTATTTCCATTACTTGGCATATATGCTCCACCACTTCCGTATATTCCTCTATAATTATAATACATTATACCTTCGTTAAAATTATCTTCTAAAAAATCTTCTAGCTGAGAATCACTACCACCATTATGATCAACAGCAACATCTAAATGTCCATAAGCATGCATAATTTCTCTAATCCACTGACTAGTAATTGCACAAGATAGACCTGATTGAGTTGGATCTCCAATAAGTGCAGACCTATCAAACCAACCTAAATCTGTTTGTAATTGTGCTTTTTCATATTGAATCGTTTTGTTGATAATATTATTTAAATCACTACTACTATCTGCAGAAATTCTTCCAATTACAACTTCAGGCAAAAGATCATTACCATCTATATAGGTATATTTTACATCACTTGCACCTTCGTAAGTATTCCAACCAGAACCCCATTCATAGTAGTCACACGCGATATTATAAGAACCTCCCACATCTCCAACAAGACCAACAATTTCAGGAGGATTTGTCCATAAATAATAAGCATTACTAATAAAGTTATTAATAGCACTCTCACTACTACCAGATTCAGAAGTAGAAACAACTGTAACTTCATACCCTTGTTTATGCCTCCATTCAACTAAATCTTGAAAATAACCATTTGAACATGAAGAACCACCGCATATATATAGAATTGAAGGCGTTTGATAATCTTCCGATCTAGTAGATCTTTCATAATTAATTATAGAACTTTGATAAAACTCTTCAAAAACTCTTGATTTTTTTTCTGGCTCAAAATATTCGAAGGTACTATCACCTGNTTCTTTAATATTAATTTTAACCGACTTATACACTTCAAGTGTTTTAGTATCAGAGGAATATTTGTAAGGAGTTATTCCAATTTGATTTAATACAATTCCCCTCATAACTTGAGGCTCAGATACATATATATTCTCCTCTGGATACACAGAATAAAATTCACCATTATCTGTTTTATAATTTTCTAATTCAATATTATCTAAAACATATGATTCCAAGACCTCATAATCAACCTCATAAGTTTTATTTGGATTTATTTGAAATAATGTTGAGTAAACAGGCAACTGAGGCTTTCCCTCATCCATAGTTAAGCCAATTAAATCATTGGTAATAAATTTAGATTTGCCATTTTTATTATCTAATTCAATATCATGAGATTCAAAAACTATTGATGAAAAATCTTCTTCTGAATGAACCAANGTAAAATTATCTTTTACCGATAAATGATTCGATGAAAATAAAAACCCAAAAACTAATAAGAATATAATTTTACTCTTCTGCATTATAATACCTTTCTCATATTGATGAAACAGACTCTATTTTACAAAATAAATCACATCAAATATAGGTCTGTTTTGTTTCAATTTGTAATTTAAAAATTGGTAGTTAAAATANAATTAACAAGCAATACAATATCAAGAACATTTAAAATTTGATCTTCATTCATATCAGCATTCTGATCATACATACCATCTAATATTAAATTAACTAACAAAACTATATCTAGTACGTTTATAAGGTCATCATTATTAATATCGCCTAAAGTACCAAAATCAGGNAATTCTGAAGTAATTAAAATTGCGCTATTATTATATAGAGGAGATGCTCCTTCAGCATATCGGAAATTAAAAGTATATTCTAANCCTTCATTTCCATACTTGTTTTCTATACCTACTGTTGCATAACAACCATGAGTTGGAGTTCCTCCTTCTGGATAATATCCATCAGAAGTATTGTTAAATGTTTTATATTGTATTTTAATATCTCCATCCCCTGTTTCAGAATTAGGGTTTGGATATAAAATAACCTGAAAATCTTCTTCAGAATTATTATCATAAGTTCTCATATCAGACCATTGAACAATAACGGACTGTTGATTAGGACCATTATCTATAAACTTATAGAGTACATTACCACCTGAAGTAGTCTTCATATCATCCCAAAATGCAGCAATCATTGGAGAAGGGCCTCCGGCACCTGGAATTGAATAATTTCTAAATGATTCTATAGTCGTCCTACCAAGTGCAATCCAACCATTTGCACTAATTGATATTCGATCATATGGCTCACCATAAAAATAAAAATCAAATGGTAAATTTATAAACTTTGTACTATTACCATTAGCATTTCCATTTCCTGGATCATATAAATCNAAATTAGTACCATCACCNCCATAGTNNGGATCAATTTCTATCCAATCATAAACTGGAGCTAAATTATAATCAGTATCTGCCATATCATATATGTAATAGCCATGCACATCAGGCCCTAAAGGAGAAGNACGATCAATNTCACCTATAGTTAAGTTTAAATACTCAGACCTAGANTACCCANCTGAACTAGNAAACTTTAATTCTACAGGAAATACAGAACCTTTAAAAATTGATTCATCATAGGANAANACAACATTATCCTCAATAGTATCACTTAATATATTTTCTCCAACTTGAAGATTNCCAAAATTTATATTAGNATCAATTATAGAAATTTTATTTGTCGGAGATATCATTTCTAAANCTAAATTNTCTATTGCTANATTTCCATTATTTTGAATAGATATTGACATNGTAACAGTAGANCCTGGCTCATCTAAACCATCAATAATNTAATGATCTAAAACATCTATTTTNGGNGATATAATAGATAANGGTACATAGAAATTCCACTCATTATTATTGTACGATATATTTAAAAGTAAATTTAATTCNTCATTAAAAATAGCTTCAGGNGATAGNTCCAAAGAAAATCCATCACCTATAGCAGTTTGATTAAGCTCTATGTTGCTGTATAAAGATTGTGAATCTATAATATTAATCAAATCAGATGAGCTACTTAGAGTTGCGTTAATATCAGCAATTGGTTCTGAACCAAAATTAGATAAAGGAATATTAAAATTTAGTATATCTCCTGGATTAACACTCTCATTTAAATTTTCATAATCAGGAACGATAGCATAACCATCGAGCTCATTGATTGAAATTAAACCTTCAAAAGGGCGATAATTTCTTTTTGTTACAGTTACATATAAATCACCCTCTTGATATTCATCCCATGAAAAACTAATCTTTCCATCTGAATCAGTTAAATCAGTTAAGAAAATAGCATCACTATTTTCAACAGCATCATTTTGTAATACTAATGATTCTGTGCCTCCTGGTGGTGTCCAATAAAGGCTAGCAACAGCACCTCCACCATTTTCATAATATTCCATTACACAATCATGTGAACCTTCAGAAAGATAAATACTACCCGTTCTATTAGTGGGACCTTGATCTTGCCAATAATCAATAACAAGTTGTCCATCAATATATAATCTTAAACCATCATCTGTATAACTCCTAAAATTATAATTACCAGCAGTTTCGGCTTCAATTGTAGCGCTCCATCTGATTTGAAAATCATCATTTGGAATAGAGTTATCTGGACTTCCACCTCCCCATTCAAAGTTAATAACATCATCTTCTCTAGTTAACACTAAATCTCCAAAATCAGGTGATCCGCCTGTACCTGGACTTGAATAATACTCACCTAAGAATGTACTATTATCTCCTTCTTGATCACCGTTATCTTTCATTAAAAGGGTAACTCTAGCATCTTTAACAGTATTTCCTTCTGAATCTAAAATAATAAGATCTAAATAATTTGTACCAAGAGATAATTGAGATGGATAATTAACATTAAAATCTTTAGGTTCATCCGTCCATAAATGAAGAGCAGGATCTCCAATAAGATTATTCCATGCTGAAAATGCACCTACACAATCTCCAGGGTTTGAAGGGTATGTTTCAAATAAGGTTAACCTTCCATTTGTAACAGCTGAAGCTGCATGCGTTATAGAATTAGAAAATAAACCTTCATACAAGCCCATATTTAAAATATTATTATAAGCTGTATGAGTCCCAGTAGTAGATGTCCCAACAGCAGCCACTGCACCTTTTGGGTCATTTACTGAGCCCATTCTTACAAAACCTTCACTAGATGATGTTCCATTAAAATCACCCGTTCCACATGTTATTGTTGAAACAAATGGAGTGTAATATCCATTTGATAATTGATTATCACTTGGAGGGTAACTGCCAGCTCCATAATAATAACCTCTATAATTATAATACATTATACGTCTATTAAACTGATCAATAAGAAATTCATCTAATTGATTTCCACCCCCATCTATATCAAGATCTACATCTGAAAGACCATGAATACTCATTAATTGATCGATATATTGATTTGTAATGGCACACGACCACCCTGAAGATGTTGGATCTCCAACAAGTCCTGCTCTATCAAACCAACCTAAATCAGTTTGTTGCTGAGCTTTTTCATATTCAATGGTTTTATTTATTATATTGTACAGGTCACTAGTTCCATTTGCAGAAATTCTGCCAATAACTACTTCAGGTAAAATATCATTTCCTTCAATATATGTATATTTGACATCACTTGCTCCGTAATAACCACCCCATTCATAAGAATCGCAATCAATGTTATAAGACCCTCCTACATCACCTACAAGACCTACAATTTCAGGGGGATTTTCCCAAGTTGTATATGCGTTGGCAATATAATTATTAATATTATTTTCACTACTTCCTGTTTCACTTGTTGAGACTGCAGTTACAATATAACCCTGCTTATGCCTCCAATTAATCAAATCTTGAAAATATGCGTTATTAATTGAGTTTCCACCACATATATAAAGAATTGATGGAATTTGGTAATCTTCGCTTCTATCTGATCTAGTATAATTAATGACAAAATTTTCATATAGATCTTCAAATATATAAGACCTTTTTTCTGGCACAAAATAATTAAATTCAGAATCATGTGACTCTGATATTGTTATGTGAACAGCTTCATATACTTCTAACGTTTTATTTTCAAAAGAATATTTATAAGGGATAAATGATATTT
>PAOX01000002.1 GCA_002710085.1 Fidelibacterota bacterium | reverse complement strand
CTTCACCAGCTTTTTTAGATTTAAAGAATACTTTTTTAGCTGCTGCTCTTAATTTAATATCTTCGATTATATCAACACATTTAATAGTTAAATTGTCAATACCAGTTGCTGCTACTGCTGCTACAGGTGCAGCTACAGGAGTTGCCGCCACAGGGGTTGTTACAGGCTCAGGAACCTTATCGCTTTCTAAACCTAATAATCGTTCTCCATTAGTAATTTTTTCTTGTTTTTCTTTAACTTTCTTTAAATAGTCATCAGCACCCATACTAATAATATCTTCAGTCTCTGCTTTTGCAAAATCAAAAATCATACCATCTCTTTTGTATTGACTAAACTCATAATCAATTTCATGTTTAGATTCATTGGGCCCCCCTACCATATAGATACATTCTTCTGGGCATGGATAAACACATAAATTGCAATACATACATTCTGACATATCTATTGTAAATCTTGTAACTAACAATTTCTTTTGAGTATCATTGCTAGTTTTTCCGTATTCAAAATCAACACCTTTTTTAGCTTTTACATCCTCAATTTTAATGCAATCTACAGGACAGGCTCTTTCACACATTCGGCAAGATATACAATCATCAATATCAACATGTAATCTGGAACGAATAACATTATATTCAGATGGTTGAAAGCCTATTTTCTTTTCTGGTACTGGGAATTTTTCATGAGGATATTGAAGTGTAGCAACTCTCTCTTTTTTATTTTTAAAGTGATCAAACGTTAAAGATAAACCGGTAATAAATGATTTAACTCCATTTGCTATATTACTAAAATACGCTGTTATCTGTTCGCTCATAAAAATATTAACTCCAAAATTGCTACAAAAAATAAATTAGCTAATGCAAAAGGGATAAATACTTTCCAACATAAATGCATAAGTTGATCAACTCTTAATCTTGGAAAAGTCCATCTAAACCACATCATTACAAATATTAAGAATAAAGCTTTTGAAAATAACCAAAAAACTCCCCATAAAGGACCATCAAAAAATAACCAGCTATCAGGAAAAATATTAAATATTGTCATAGGAGATAGCCATCCACCAAGAAACAAAACAGAAGAAAGGATACATATAATTAACATACTAGCATATTCACTTAAAAAGAAAATGGCCCATCTAAATCCTGAATACTCAGTCATCCAGCCTGCAACAAGTTCAGATTCAGCTTCTGGAATATCAAATGGAGTTCTATTTGTTTCGGCAAGGCCTGAAATAAAAAATATAAAAAATGCAATAAAGGTAAATGGACTATGTAATATAAACCAACGATGTTCAGCTTGCCATGCAACAATTTCAGACATTTCTAAACTACCAACAACTAAAACTGGAAGAAGTATTGATAGACCTAATGGGATTTCGTAGCTAATAATTTGAGCAGCTGACCTCATTGCACCATATAAACTCCATTTATTATTTGATGACCACCCTGCTAAAATTATTCCTATCACTCCTACTGAGCTTGTTGCAACCACATAAAATATACCAATATTAAAATCAGAGATAATAAAGCCTTCTGAAAATGGTATTCCAATAAAAGTTAATAAGGCACCCATAAATATTATAAAAGGTGCAATAATCATTAATTTTTTATCAGCATCATTTGGAAGTATATCTTCTTTTGTAAGTAGTTTTAATGCATCAGCTATAGTTTGGCCTATACCTCCCCAAAATTTTCTACCACCTTTAAAACCAACTAAACCTACCTCCATTGGTCCTAATCTATCTTGCATAAATGCAGAAACTTTTCTTTCAAAATAAACTGCTAAAGTTGCAAAAATAGCCATTAAAAGAAATATATGTATACCTGTTATCAAAATTGCTATAACTACCAAAACTGAATAAGGTAATTCAGTGAAAGATAATAGAGATAATAAGCTGTCTATAAATGAAATCATTACCTATCTATTTCTCCTAAAACAATATCTAAACTACCTAAAATTGTTATTACGTCTGACATCATCCAACCTTCTGAAATCTCACTAAAAACAGATAAGTTACAAAAAGCTGGAGATCTCATTTTTAACCTGTAAGGAATATTTTTTCCATCACTAATAATATAAAAACCTACATCACCTCTAGCTGATTCATACCTAGAATAAACTTCACCCTTTGGAGGTCTAACTTTTTTAGGTCTTGCGGCATGAACATCTCCATCAGGTAATTGTGCGATAGCTTGCCTAAGAATTTTGACACTTTCTTCAATTTCTCTCATCCTTACCCAGTACCTATCCCAACAATCTCCTACCGTTCCCATTAAACCTTTTCCAACAGGAACATCAAAATCAAATTTATCATAAACTGAATAAGGTTCATCTTTCCTTAAATCGTGACTGATACCACTACCTCTTAATGTTGGTCCAGAAACNCCAAAATTAACACCTACTTCTGGAGTGATAATACCTACATCTGCTGTTCTTTCAACAAATATCATATTTTCNGTTAACACATTATCAAATTCTTTAAGCATAGGTTCAAAATAATCTAAAAATTCATTAGTATATTGAATAAAGTTTGGAGGTAAATCATGAGATAACCCTCCTGGCCATATGTAATTGTACAATAATCTAGCTCCACATAACATTTCAAATAGATCTAAAATTCTCTCTCTATCTCTTAGAGCCCATGTAAATGGAGTTATAGCACCAACATCTAAACCAAAAACGCCACATGCTACTAAATGACTAGCTATCCTTTGCAGTTCTGCTATAATAACTCTTATATATTCAACTCTTTCTGGAAGCTCTATATCCAACATTTTCTCAACAGACATAGAATAAGCATGGTTCATATGCATAGCTGCTAAATAATCGCATCTATCAGTAAATGGCACTACTTGCTCATATGATAATTGTTCGCAATGTTTTTCAAAACATCTGTGTAAGTAACCCATAATTGGTTCAATTTTACTGACAATTTCACCATCTGTATGTATTTTCAACCTTAACACACCATGAGTACTAGGATGTTGAGGTCCCATATTCAGGACCATTTCTTCAGCTTTTATAGTACTTTTATCTTGTTTCGACATTATTCCCAATATGTTTTATCTTTTGGCACAGGCATCCCTCTATAATAATCAGGCGTTTCATAATCTTTTCTTAAGGGGTGCCCTTCCCAATCATCAGCAAGTAATATTCTTTTAAAATTAGGGTGATTATCAAATTTTAATCCCATCATATCATAAGCTTCTCTCTCATGCCAATCTGCAGATCCCCATAGATTAGAAACGCTTGAAATAGATTCTTTATCTGTAATTTCTATTCTTATTTCTAGATAATGCTCTATACTTGTGGATTTAAAATTATAAGCTACCCCGTAGCGCTCTTTATCTCCGCAGTCATATGCAGAAATACACATTAAATAATCAAACTTTAACTTATCATCATCTTTGATTGATAGAGCTACATCTTGCCATTTATTAGCAGCAATCTTTATAAACAATGAATCCTCTCCATGCTCTACTGAATCTGGATGCTTATCATTTAATAATTTAGCTATGTCTTCAATTTTCAAATTAAGCCTCTTTACCTAAAGAAGATTGTAATTTAATTTTTTTCTGTAATTCTAATATTCCTTGAATTAAAGCTTCAGGTCTAGGAGGACATCCTGGAACATATACATCGACAGGAACTACTAAATCAACTCCCTTCAAAACATGATATCCATGCTGCCAATATGGACCACCACTATTTGAACAACTACCCATTGATATTACATATTTTGGATCAGACATCTGCTCATATAAACGCTTTACTCTTTCAGCCATTTTTAATGTTACTGTACCTGCTACTATCATAACATCAGACTGTCTGGGCGAAGCTCTTGGAATATTACCAAAACGATCTAAATCATGCCTAGGACCAGCTGCTGCCATCATTTCAATAGCACAACAAGCTAAACCAAACTGAAAATACCATTGAGAATTAGCTCTAGACCAATTAATAAGTGTATCTAACTTCTCAACTACAATATTATCTTTATTAAATTTATTAAGTACTGATAAGTCTGACATTTTCATTTAATTGCTCTCTTCCGTACCTAAATCAGCATATCTACCAGATGCATACTTTAACTTCATTTTAACCCAATCTAAATCACCTTTCATCCAAACATATATAAAACCAACGATTAAAATTCCTAAAAAGATTGTTACTTCAACAAAAGCAATTAAACCCAAATCTTTAAATACAACAGCCCATGGAAATAAAAATACAACTTCAACATCAAATATGATAAAAATTAAAGCTATGATGTAAAATCTAATATTAAACTGAACCCATGCACTACCTTCAGGAATTTCACCGCATTCATATATCTCTAACTTATCACCTTTTTTATTAAATCTTGGCGATACAAGATATTGGATAGCNAGAGGTGCAACTAACAAGATTATTGCTAATCCTATGAAAATTGCGACTGGTAAGAAATCTTGGTACATTATCTTTTAAAATATTTAAACATAAACAATCGATAAATTTAGTTTATTATTGCTTTTGAACGCAATGATTATCTGTTAAAAAAAACACTTTTTTTTAGTTTAATATTATATTTTATATGTAATTTTGATTTTCATATGAGCTTACTAAATAATATAATCATTAAAACTATGCCCATTTTACCTAAAAAAATGGTCAAAATTATTGCAGATAAATATGTTGCTGGAAATACAATCTCAGATGCTGTACATAAAACAAAAAAATTAAATTCTCAAGGTTATGAAGTCACTATCGANTTACTTGGAGAACATATCAAAGAGCTAGATGAAATAAATAATATTACAAATATATATATTGAACTGTTANATCAAATANATTCTAAAAATTTATTGTCAAATATATCTGTTAAACCTACACATATAGGNCTTGATATCGGAATTGATACNTTTAAAAAAAATGCTGTCAAATTAGTTGAAAAAGCTCAAAAATTAAATAATTTTATAAGATTTGATATGGAAANCTCAACAACAACAGATGCAACTATAGAAACTTTTAAAGAAATTCATAAAGAACACAANAATATTGGTACTGTATTTCANGCCTATTTAAAAAGAACATATTCTGATTTAGAAAATTTAACGAATCAGCAGATAAACTTTAGACTCTGCAAAGGAATTTATAATGAAGATGCAGGAATTGCATATAAAGATTATAATGAAATCAATGAAAACTATCTTAAAATAGCTGAATTAGCCTTTAAAAATGATAGCTATATTGGATTAGCTACCCATGATTTAAACCTAACTAAAAGACTATATGACTTAATTGATAAATATAGTGTGGCAAATGATAAATTTGAATTCCAAGTTCTATATGGAGTGCCAATGAAAGGTTGGCTACAAAAACATCTTGATAATAATTTTAAAGTCAGAGTATACCTACCTTATGGACCACAATGGTATGAGTATTCAATTAGAAGATTAAAAGAAAACCCAAATATTGCTAAATATGTAGCAAAAAGTATTTTTTCAAAAAGAGATTATTAATTTTTAAATCTAGACAAATCTACACTCATACCAAAACCTGTATGAGAGTATTTATCTCCATCCCAAAATAAAATACCATACTCAGGAATAAATGATAATCCTTTAAATTCAGGAAACGAAATCATACCACTTACATTAAAAGAAATTCCAAAATCAGGAATATCTCCATCAAGCTCAGTTCCACCAATTTGCTTAATAAATTTTGTAGAAAAATTAAAATCAAATAATTCATGTAGTTTTGATGACATAATAAGAGTTGGCTCTAAAAGAGTAAATGACCTAGAATCATCCCCATCCATTTCTATATCACCTCCATCATCAATTATTCCACTTGAATTAATACGCTGTTGAGCATGTGTGATAGGTAAATAAAAAGATGCTCTATATTTTTCCATTTTATTGTTATATAAAAAATACTTAAAACCCAAACTGTAAATAGAACCATCAACAAAACCACCATTCCCATCTATCTTTTCTAATTTAACATGAATATCACTTATATCATTAATTCCATAAGCAATTCTTATCCCCATATTGTCATTCATATCTTGATCTGAATCATCACCAGAATCATCATCAGGTAGAAATTTAGAAGTAGACATATAAGGTGTNATATGTGTATTACCTTTACCTACAGTATCTGCACCTTGAAACTCNTTAAAAACTGGTGCACAACCATAAAAAATAAAAATAAAAAGTATAGAATTAATGAAGTGTAATCGCATTTTATTCTCCCAAATAATAATATGTAAATCTAGTTATTAGCTGATTTTATTCCAATTGATAATATCAAAGTAGACAACACCCAAGATAAAGCAATAATTTTTTGAGAAGCAACCTGTAGAATCATAGCAAATTCAGATTCAATTGGGCTAGGACCATATANGAGAATTAGTATATAAGAAAAAATTAAAACTGAAAATGTGTAATACCCTAAACCGTATACATTTTTTATTTGATTTGATTTNTATATTAAATAGCTATAAATGATAGCTGATGGGAATGCAAAATAAAAAATATTATTTGCAACAAATACATGAATTTNGTAAATACTAAATACATTAATTAATTTACCTTGTTGATCGAATGCATGTACAGTAACATCGCCAGGAGTTATNCCTGTTAACACAAAACAGATTGCAGCTATAGTAGCAAAAAAAGATCCAAAAATACTCAATTTTTTATTTTCAAAAAAAGATGGAAGACAAAAATAGTAAATACAAAAAATTACTCCCGTTGTCGCCATACCTGTGCTCCACACTCTAAATGAAACTAAATTACTTATCTGATTTCCATTAATATCTGTTATATAAGCTTTAGTTCTACCTAATTGACTTAAAAAATTTCTAAAAAAATCATAACCAATTTTTTCGTTGTCAAATATAGAACCACCTGGGTAATAATACATAGCAATAGCATTGGATATAACAAAAATAGTCACCCCATAAAAAGGTAAATAATTTAAAATGTATTTCTTCATATTTTTTTAATTTCTAAGAGGCTTGCCTGTTTTTAAAAAGTATTGAATACGTTCAATAGTTTTTTCTTCACCACACAAACTAATAAAAGCTTCTCTCTCTATATCAAGTAGATACTGCTCATCTACAGGTGAAAAAGGACCACCTTTATCTCCACCTGTTAAGACATAAGCTAATTTTTTACCTACAACTGCATCATGCTCACTAATTTTCTTTGATTTAACAAAACCCTTAATTGTAGAATCTACAACCAACCTACCACTTGCTCCAGGNAATTTAAACTCACGCACCTCAGGTGCTGAATAATTTTCTGACATTTTTAACACNTCTTGTTTAGCTTCATGCAATAAATCAAGCCTATTCATCACAAATCTATCATCTTTCCGTAAATATGACAATTTTTGAGCTTCTTTAGCTGAAGTAGCAACTCGACCAAAACCTACTGTTTCAAATACTTTTTGTACCACAGGAAAGGAACCAGGCATCATTGTTTTTACATTATCTGATACATTATTAAGCATCCTTAAATTTCCTCCTGCACCAGGAATAATACCCATACCAACCTCAACAAGACCAATATAAGATTCAGATGCAGCAACTATTCTATCACAAGAACCGCAAATTTCATAACCTCCGCCCAANACAAAACCAAAAGGCGCTGCAACTACTGGAAATGGCGCGAACCGTAATGCTTGAAATGTATCTTGCATTGTTTTTGTCATTCTATCAATTAAGTCCCACTCTTTTCGATTTGCAGCATTTAAAATTAAATTTAAATTTGCTCCCGCTGAAAAATTAACCCCATCACCTGAAATAACAATACCTTTATAATTGTTTTCAGTTACCCAATTAACAGCTGANTCAAGAATGCTAACCATAGATCCATCAAGAGGATTAAAATCAGGTTTTAAAACTGAATGTAATTCAACACCAAGAACACCATCATCAAGATCAATCATTGAGGCTGACCAATCTTTTTTGATAGTATTATTCTTTCCTGAAAATTGAGAGAATGATAGTCTGTTTTTAGCAAAATTAATTTTTTGATAATCCCCTTTTGTTTTATCATAATAAAATTGATTTCCATTTTCATTTTTATAAAATGAATTAAATCCCTTCTTATGCATTTCTATTACCCAATCAGGAATTGANAGGCCATCATTTTTCATTTTTACAATAACAGATTCAAAACCAATCATATCCCATAATTTAAATGGGCCTTTTTCCCAACCAAACCCCCAACAAAGAGCATTATCTACATTAACTATATCATCTGATATTTCTCCAATTAAATTTGCGCAATAAGTCAATGATTGAGATATGATTGCCCATAAAAATTCACCAGCATCATCATCACAAAAAATTGCAGATTTTAATTTTCCTTCTAATGTATTTTTTTCTTTAGCTAAAGCTACAGCTTTAAATTTTTGCTTTTTAATGGGACGATATTCCATAGAATNAAAATCTAAAACATGAATTACACCCTTTTCAATCTTCTTATAAAAACCTGCACCACTTTTCTGACCTAAATTTCCAGAGTCAATTAATTGTTTAATTTTTTCTGAAATTTTATATTGATCTCTATATGGGTCATCAATACACTTATTGTAAGCTGTATTAGAAACAAATTCCATCACATCTAAACCAACAACATCAGCTGTTCTAAAAGTTGCNCTCTTTGGTCTTCCAATAAGTGTTCCAGTTAAACCATCAACATCCTCAATATTCATTTTTCTTTTAATAGCCTCATTAACTGTAACCATCATACCAAACACTCCAATTCTATTTGCAATAAAATTTGGAGTATCTTTTGCATAAACCACACCTTTACCAAGCTTTTGCTCCATAAAATCTGCCATACCATCAATTAAATCTTTATTATTCAAATCTGAATAAATAAATTCAACTAACTTCATATATCTCGGTGGATTAAAAAAGTGTGTGATNAAGAAATTTTTCTTTAAAGATTCTTCCATATCTTCAGATAATTCAGCTAATGATATCCCAGATGTATTTGATGTTACAATTTGATCTTTAATAAATGGNGTTATTTTATTATATAAATCTTTTTTCCAATCTAANCTTTCNGCTATAACCTCAATAACCCAATCACATTCTTTAAGTTTATCTAAATGCTCATCATAATTATAACATTTTATAAGAGACNCATCTTTTTTATCATAAAAAGCCTTTGGTTTAATTTTTGTAGCTTTTTCAATACCACTTTCTGATATCTCTTGNTTCATATCAAAAGCATAAACATTTAAACCTGCATTTGCACAATGCGCAGCAATTTGTGAGCCCATTACACCTGTACCTAAAACTGCAACATTTTTAATTTCTAACATCTAATATTTCTCCTAATTATTTTACTCTTTCTAAAATCGTTGCAATACCCTGCCCAGTTCCAATACACATAGTTGCCAAACCATANTTAGCATCCTGTTGNCTCATAACATTCATTAATGTAACNATAATTCTAGAACCAGAACATCCTAATGGATGNCCAAGAGCAATAGCCCCACCATTTAAATTTATTTTATTAATATCCCATCCACCTTTTCTAATTACATAAAGTGATTGAGCAGCAAAAGCTTCATTTAACTCAATTACATCAATATCATCCATAGATAAGTTAGCCTTTTTAAGAGCTTTTTCAGTTGCAGGNAATGGTCCCATACCCATTTTAGTCCAATCAACACCAGCTATAGCTCTAGATAACACTTTAAANTCAGGNTTTAAACCTGATTCTTCTGCTAATTTATTACTTGAAACTAAAAGCGCTGATGCTCCAATCGAAATTGGACTTGATGTTGCTGCAGTTATAGTCCCATCTGAATCAAATGCAGGATCTAATGATTGTATTTTTTCGATATTAGGCTCCCTAGGTCCTTCATCTTGATTAATTGTATTACCATTAAAGCTAATAGGAAGGATTTCATTAGAAAAATGACCTTTAGAAGATGCATTCAATGCTTTTTTATGAGAGTTAACAGCAAAATCTTCTTGGTCTTGTCTAGATATATCGAGCTCTTTTGATAAATTTTCAGCAGTCTCTCCCATTCCCATATAAAATTCTTTTTCATATAAATCAGGATGAAAGCTAGGGCTAAAACCACCCATTGGAACACCAAACATATCTTCAACTCCACAAGCAATACCACAATCAATATCATTAGAATTAATAGCTTGACTTAGCTGATGAAGAGCATCCATAGATGATCCACAAAATCTATTCACAACTTTTCCAGTAGTAGTATCTGGCAAACCTGATAATATTGCAACACCTTTAGCCATAAGCATACCTTGAGGACCTTCAGGAAAAGCACATCCCATAACTATATCTTCTATATTTTTATGGTTAATAGAAGAGTTCCTTTCAAGTAAACCTTTAATTAAAATAGTCGATAAATCGTCAGAACGCATGCCCAACATTTGGCCACCCTTAACACCGATTGGAGACCTCAAACCATCTATTATTACTGTATGCCTATCACTCATTTCTACTCCTTTTAATCAAGATAATATTTTTTGTATTTATATAAATCATCAACTATATCTTGCTTATATTTAATTCTATTCGGTTTATATTTTAGCTCTTTTAAAGATTGTTGAATTTTTTCTTCTATATCATCATTAGGTTTATACTCTAATATCAATTCAGCATTTTTTCTGATTTCATAAAAATGATTTGCAAGACTTAACTTAAAGACTGTTTCGGTATTTTTTTTATGATCACTACCCTCTAAGCCATATAACCTTTTAAACCCTATATCAATAATAGAAAAAGATATAATCAAATCTGCAAATGGTTCTAGTATCCACTGCTCATTCTTTAGATCTTGTCCATATTCTAAGATTAAATGATTTGTAATACTTAATAATAAAGATCGACAAAATTCTACTACTTCAAAATACTCCTTAAAAGCGCCCTCTAAATCATTAAATGGAACCCATNTATCATCCCTTTCTTGAATGCACATTCTGATTGGAATTTCCTCAAGTATTGATTTTTTTAATACATACCCACCAATAATCATTCTATTAATTTCATTTGTCCCTTCAAAAATTCTATTAATTCTTTCATCTCGATAAGCTCCTGCCATTGGATACTCTTCAATAAAGCCAGCACCTCCCATAATCTGCAAACCTTCGTCAACTGTGTAAGCTAAAGTTTCAGAACCTAAAATTTTTGAAATAGAAGCNTCTATTGAATGGTCTTCAATAATTTTTTGAACTCCATCATAATAATTATCACTATTTTTATTTAGTTTTTGTATTGCTTCGTCAATAGCTCCTGTAGTCATATAATTAATACTATCAGACTCCCAAGATTTAGTTACCATATTAGCAAACTTATTTTTAATCATATCAAANTTTGAAACTGATCTTGAAAATTGNTCTCTATCAAAAGCAAAGTCTAAAGCTCCTTTAATGATATATTTTGCTCCAGCACAGGTTGTAACACCCAATTTATATCTTCCAGGATAAAGTACATTAAAAGCAATTGGACCTCCTTGACCTACTTCACCCAAAAGATTTTCAACAGGTACTTTACAATTTTCAAAAAATAAAGTAGCCGTTGAGGAACCTTTTATTCCTAGCTTCTTCTCTTCACTACCGATGACAAAACCTTCATAATCTTTTTCAATAATAAATGCTGTATACTTACCATTAACCATAGCAAAAACAATACACACATCAGCCCAAGATCCATTAGTAATGTATATTTTTTGTCCATTTAAAATATAATGTGTCTTATCTTCGTTTAGNTCCGCTTTAGTTGTAGCAGCTAAAACATCAGACCCTGCNCCTGGTTCNGTAAGAGCAAAACAACCTATAAANTCACCAGATGCCATTTTAGGTAAATATTTTTCTTTTTGTTTATCATTACCATACCANATTATTGGAAGCATAGCAATACCAGTATGAGCTGATATACTAACCATGATAGAAGCACTTTCTCCACTAGATAANCAATCTACAACAATAGAAGCGGTAGTTTTATCAAGCTCTAGACCACCAAATTTTTCAGGTACATCTACACCTAAAAAACCTAATTCACCTACTTCACGAAAAATTTTTCTAGTTAATTCTTCATCTAAAACAGTATTTAATTTTTCGCTTATTGGCTTAAGTTGCTCTTTTGCAAAATCTTCTGCAGACGAAGCAATCATTCTTTGTTCTTCAGAAAATTTCTCTCTACAGAAAATATTNGTCTCTAATGCTGTTAAGACNAAAAATTTTCCTCCTTTACCCANTAAATCTTTTTCAGTATACATTTTATCTAAAACTTCCATTTTTACCCCTACTTTGAAATTGAATCAATAATTAATTCAATTGAATCCCTAATATATTCATCTGNAGANACNGCNGTCTCATCAGCTATCACNAACCAAGTTATGCTTTGAAAAATAGCTAAAAAAGCCATTGATGTCTTTCTNACATCCAAATCTTTAAACTCATTTTCTTTAATNCCNTTTTTTACTACTTTTTCAAATAATTCCAATAATTTACCATANAGAANATTAGACCTTTTCTTAATTTCAGCATCCTGATTAGACATAGCTCTAAATTCAATCTCTGCAATATAAGCATGCTTTTTCTCATTAAGCGTATTAATAACATTTTCACCAAAAAATCTTAAAATATCACTAGCTTTTTTATTTTGAGATTTTTTATCGTAAAAATCTTTAAATGTATATATTTCCCAATGATCAATAAGGCTTAAGAATAGCTCCTTCTTACTCTTATAATAATGATAAAGAGCTCCTTTACTAAGATTTGAAGATGCTACTATATCATCCATTGTAGTTTTTGCATATCCCTTATTGACAAAAACTTCAAAAGCAGCATTTAAAATTTGATTTTTTCTATTCTCTCTATCATTTCCCATAATTATAAACCGACTGGTCGGTTTAATATAGGGATAAGAATTAAAATTTACAATTATAAATTTTAATTATTTTGATTTATTAGATACTGATCTTACCTGAGTAATTCTTCCATTATCCATTTTTATAAATACAGAAGTCGACATCTTAAAATGTTCTGGACTATAAGAAGAAGCTATAATAGTAACACCATCATGACTAGTTTTTCTCTTTAAAACTCTATTCAAAATTATTCTTCTATTAGAATCAAGGAATTTTTCTAAATAATCAATAACTAAAACTTTAGAATCTATTGCAATAGCTATCGATAATAAAATCCACCTAAACTCTCCTTCTGAAATTGAAGAAATATTAGCTTTTAATAAGTAATCAGGAATCTTCATTGAACTACATATCTTTTTAAAAGCCTTATCATGACCTTGAATGATCTTTGATTTAATTTGTTTAATCATATAACTTTTTACCGTACCGCCTAGCCAAGGCCTTTTATTATGTCTATCTAAAAATAGAACCTCTTTTTTATAATTTGAATTA
>PAOX01000001.1 GCA_002710085.1 Fidelibacterota bacterium | reverse complement strand
ATAATTTGTTTTGAATAAATCTTAAAATCATCAGAAAGAGCTTCTTTAAAAGCTACTGCTTTCGCAGCAATAACATGCATTAAAGGACCTCCTTGAATACCAGGCATTATAGAACTATCTAGTAACTCTGAAACCATTTTTATTCTACCACTTTTAGGAGCTATTTTATTCCATGGATTTTCAAAATCCTTTCCAAGCAATATCATCCCCCCTCTTGGACCCCTTAGCGTTTTATGCGTTGTGGATGTAATAACATCACAATATGGAAATGGGCTAGGATGCAATCCTGCAGCAATTAAACCAGACGGATGTGCAACATCTCCCATTAAAAATGCACCAATGCTATCTGCTACTTCCTTAAACTTAGAGAATTCAATAAATCTAGGATAAGCACTTCCTCCACAAATAATTAATTTAGGTTTATATTTTTTAGCTTTTTCCCATACTTCATCAAAATTTACCCTGCCAGTTTCCTTTGAAACGGTATAAGATATAAAATTATACATATTTCCAGAAAAATTCACCTTACTTCCATGAGTCAAATGCCCTCCATGCGCTAAATCTAAACCCATAACTGTGTCCATTGGATTTAAAAATACATTAAATACTCCCATATTAGCTTGAGAACCAGAATGAGGTTGAACGTTAGCATATTCAGCATTAAATAATTCTTTTAATCTATTTCTTGCTAAATTCTCAGCTAAATCAACAGATTCACAACCACCATAATATCTTTTACCTGGGTATCCTTCTGCGTATTTATTAGTCAAAATACTTCCAGTCGTCTCTATAACTGATTGACTAGCAAAATTTTCTGAAGCGATTAATTCAATAGTGTTTCTTTGACGACTAAGCTCACTATTAACTATTTTGTATATCTCAGGATCTTTATTATTTAAATTTTTCATTATAACTCTATTTTATTTATTCTATTTTGATGTCTATCACCTTCAAATTCTGTATTTAAAAATGAATCAACGATTTGATATATAACAGTTTCATCTGTTAATCTAGCACCTAATGCTAAAATATTTGCATTATTATGTAACCTGGATAGCTTAGCATGCTCAACTGTATGACAAAGTGCAGCTCTTATACCTTTTAATTTATTTGCAGCAATAGAAATACCTATTCCTGANCCACAAATCACAATACCAGTAGAACAATTANNATCTTTACNATCNAANACACACAAACCTACTTTATGTCCAAAATCTGGATAATCTACAGAATCTGTACTAAAAGTACCACAATCAATAAAATCATAATNAGAATATTTAGAAATTATTTTTTCTTTTAATTCAAAACCTGCATGATCACAACCAATAGCTATTCTCATATATATACCCTTTTAGTTTACTCTCTCAACTGACTGCTCAACCCAAGAATAACAAGAATTNTTTGGATTTATTTCAATTGGTTTTAATTCATTATTATCATTATCAACCAAGAACCAATCTTCTAAAGTTGGAAGTACACTACTTTTGTTTTCTTTAAACCAATTAATCATACTTTTTGATTCTTTATTACCCTTTTTATAAGCTTGCTTATAATATCTGTAAGATATTTCATATACNGCTTTATCTTCTAACTTTAAAGCGTCTTTACTACAAGATTCAACTGAATTCTTTAACAGCTCAGCAAAATTAAATATTGCTTCTTCAGAAGCATCAATTTTTAAAGCTTTTTTCGCAAATTTGTGAGCTTGACCAAATTTTTCTTTATCCTGATAAATCTTAGAAATCTCTAATAAATATAATATTTCATCACTGTTTATTTTAATTAATTGCTTATATGTCTCTAAAGCATTATCTATATCATAATTACTAATACTTACCTCACCAATACTTCTAAGTAATTTTTCACTTTTGGGGTGTCTTTTTTTCATTTCTGACATNACTTTTAATGCNTCATCAAATCTTTTAGAATTAATCANATTATCTGCATAATTAAAACAAAATTCAAAGTTTTCAGGATTTTTTTCACACCTCTCTTTATCAATCTCAAATTCATCTCTACCAGTTTTCTTAAACGCTAATTTTAATTCCTCATTAGGCTTATTATTGTTAGGATCAATTTTCAACCATCCTTTAAGCACTCTAATCTGTTCATTGTATTTTTTCTCTCTTCTATAAACATCAGCGAGCTTCTCAAAAGTATTTGAATCATTTTTAATAGTTAGAAGCAATTCCAAGTAAGAAATCTCATCNTCTACATTTTTTAATCGCTTCGAATTCCATATTGCTAACTCTATTAACTCTATATTTTCAGAAGAATAGGACAAACCTTTATCAATTGATTCAACTGCAGAATCATCTTCTCCTAATTCAACATAAGCTCTTGCTAAAAATGCATAAATTTGATCTGCATGAGTTACTGCACAATTACATGCAATTGCATGNTTAGCTTCATTTATAACTTCATCATATTCATTTGAAATATACGCATCATAAACCCAAGAAGATAATACATCACATGGAGGNGCNCCCTCTTCNCATTCAATNNTNTCTTCATCACTTTCAATCTCAACANCAAATACTTCATCACCAGCATCATTTTCTATTGAAGNTGAGCATGAAAATAAAANAATTGAAAACATTAACAATAAAATTCTTAAACAAAGCTGCATTATAGTAGNCCTTTCATTTATTTAAACCATTTATCAGAAGCAGTTAATCCTANNTATAAATTAATATACTTTTCTGATAAAGGNTCATTAATTTCAATTTTATTTTGGCCCAATTCTAAACAAAAATCTATTGATAATTTATCAANTGAATAAATGCCTAAGCCAANNGTTATTCCTTTTTTATTCGAATTTAAAAAATCATTATATGTATCTATATTATATAAACCAGAACTGATACTAATTTTATCATCAAACAAATATTTATAGTAACCAACACTGAATCTATCCTTATTTACATCAGCATTATTAAATAAATTAAAATCAGAATTTGAATCATATGGACTGTATTTATAATACTCTAGAATTAATGCGTTTTTTTTATTAAAATGATGTGAATATCCAATATTAAACTCAAATGGAGAAGAAAACTTATATGTCTTTTCTTCATCAGGAGATATCCCTAACTCTAAAGCTTCAGGGACAATATCATCATAAAAAGAATAATTGATATTTATATCATCAACCATATTAAATGATGCAACAAATTCACTTTTATCCTTTTTTAAAGAAAATTGCATTTCAAGCCCATACCCACCATAACTACTAATAGTAGTGTAATATTCCATATCTGGATTAGAGGGAGTCATATTTCCATCTTGATCATAAACAATATCGTACGTATTATGTGTTATATAAGAATATAAACTTCCAAATATATAATTTAATTGTAAGCCCCAAGAAAATTTCAAATTATTTCTATTAAACCCTAAAGAAGAAAACATAATAGAAGCTATTGATGGCCCCCCATCAAAGTCATACTCTGTTTTATATGCATATGGAGGATTGTCCTCATTTCCTCCCACAAAACTAAATTCACTCTCTACAATATTAGAATTAATTCTGTAAAATGGAGCTAAACTAAGACCTAATGACTTTTTATTAGCNTGTATTGGAAATAAAAAACTAAAATAATTTAATTTTTGACTAAAATATACATTNTCGTTTACTGAGTTAAAATTGAAATCACTAGCCATCGATAATCTTACCATATCAGATTCATATGAATTACTCAAACTACCNATTTGATGATAAGTATTAGAATCAAATAACTTAGACCATCCNAGAGAAATATTAGAAGGGTTAAGNTTTGANACNTTNTCTCCTGAACCATAAAAAGAAATATATGAATCATAAGAAACCAAAAATGAAAATAATAATATAATTAATAATCTATTCATTATTCAAAATAATAAACCTGTAAAATTGGAGGTTTNAATGTNTCAAGCACTATGTTATTAAAATTAAAAAGTGGTGGATATTGGTTAGCNTCCAAACTAAGTANTATACCATCATTATAGTTAGAAACATTATTAATATAGTTTTGAATTAAATTACCTATTGGAACAATAATTGAGTCAGGGTTGTTAGGTACAAAATATGAAAAAAGTAATTTATTTTCTGATGAATCTAACTCATTAAAATTAATGATATAAGAATTTGATTTTAAATCAAAATTATCACCTTTATTTAAAAATAATTTNAAATAAGAATTAGANTCATTAATTATATACCCATTTTCCTTTGCATCATTAATTAAAGTATCNAACCCATCAAAATTAATTTTACTNGATATTCCATAAGCATAGTTCATAAATAATGAATTACTTTGTTGCAGTAGATTATTATTAAATAATGAAGCATCTTTGATGTAACTACTATTATTAACTTTTGCAACATTACGCTTCTTCTCATTCCAATCTAATATATCAACAGAATAAATATCATGNCTTAGTTTAAACTCAACCCCAACAATTGCAGGATTGTTGATATAAGAAATTTCAATATTAAGCTTTGATCCTAAATCTGATTGAGTAATTGAAGATATCCAAANTTTAAGACTATCTTGTTCTTGATTTAGATAATTAGGGTAATTACCTACTTGNTGNTTNAAATAATCATAAAAAGTAGTATCGGTACTTGATACATCTATTTTTTGATCTAAAACAAATAACTCATCATCATCCTGAGTTTGATCTATACCATAGTCTTGATAAAACTCTCCATCATTCCAAACAGCATTACCTTCTGAAAATTCAGCCTCATACCATTCAGAACCATTATCTTCGCAAGTATTTTGATCTAACAAAGAACTATTAGAACAAAAAGCATTATCCCATATACTATTTCTTTCAGTACCGTTACTGTCTGCCGCAATATATTCTTCATCCTCAGGACAGATATGGTCAGAACCACAGTCTAACCAAAAATCTTGGTTAGGGTCAACATTCCAGTCATCAGACATATCATTATCATCACAAACNCCATCTTGACCACAATCATCATAATCTTCACCACTATCCCANATGTTATTACCTTGAGTTCCATATANATTATAATCTAATTCATCTAAATTCCTTAACCCATCAATACCGTAGTCAAAATAAGGCTCACCAAGCTCATTACTCTGTTGAATTCCATCACCATTTAAATCATAAAAATCATAAATACCATTTAATTCGGAACCATCTGAATCAGCATAACCAATATCATCTTGAGATAAACCATCTAAACCAAAATCTAAGAATATTTCTCCATCATCCCATTTTCCATTATTCTCAGTACCTTCACCAATATCCCATNCATCGTTATTATTAATGTCNANCCAATCATCATCAGAAGGATCAATATTATAATTATCATTGTTTGGGTCAGAATCACAATTTCCATCATTATCAGTATCATTTATATTATTTATTTCACATACACCGCATAACCATGATAATTCTTCATTAATGCTGCCATCATCATTAAGTATAGCACCTCTCTCATCTTCATCAGCGCACCCATCTGATCCTAGATCATAATAATTNTCTCCCAAATCAAATTGATTATTATTTTGAGTTCCNTCAAGATTATANATTAGNAAGCTCTCATCACAATCATCAAAGGGATATTGACATAAACACCCATTATTTGAATCTTCATACATATCTGGGCATTGATCTGAACCATAATCTTGATAAAATTCACCATTATCATAATTTTGATTATTTTCTGTTCCTTCTCCATCATCCCATATACCATTATCATTAATATCAATCCAGTTATCACCATTTGAATCGCTCTGATATTCTATGTACTTAATATCATCTAACCAAAAATTTATACCTTCAGAATCAAAATTAGATTCATTAATTAAATCAACTTCAATATTCATTAATATGTTTTCCTGATTAGTTGTATCACTTTCCATAAAAACAAAGGAATCAATACATATTTCATCACTATTATTACAATCATAATTAGACCACAACAATGAATCTGAAATTTGCATACTACCAATAGGCTCTAATTCATTATTTAAAAAATTTGCAACGAAAAAAGAATTGTAATTGTTAAGTAAAGTATCTGCTATATAAAGCGATGAGCCAATATAGTTAGTCGAATTGCTTGCAATAAATTTATTTGACTGCTTAGTTAATTCTTCATATTCATCATAAACCATATTCAAATATGGTTCTGTATTAGAATAATCACTAATGTACTCTGATGAAGCAATTTCATATAAAAAATCTGAATTAGGGTCTGATGCTAACAATAAAAAATTTGAATTTTCAATACCAANATCACATATATTAAGATTTTTTAATTCTAAACATTGATTATCTGTCCATATACATTCTTCTATACATNNTGANTCANGCTNAACATCTAAACACTGATTTGTATTATTAATTAATTTATCTGAAATGTTAATATAATATTTACCAAGATAATGGTCAACAAAGAGCCTTTTTGAATTATCAGCATTAAAATTATATATTAATGAAGAAAAATCAACTTGATCTAAAATGATTAAATCATCCTCATTCCAATCTGAATTGATAATATTATCGCCTTCACTATTTTGCAGATCATCAAAACTTACCCAATATGCTAAAAAAGGGGGAGCATCTAAAGAAATATTGTCATTAGTATTATTTGAATTATCATTAATATCAGAATTATCATAAAGGGAATATTCTTTAACCATATCTATGACCATATGTAATTCTTTAAAAGATACGCTATCTGCATTACATAAATCATAATTTTGAAAAATTTCTGCATCAAATGAAAAAATACTATACACATAATCAGAATCATTTAAAGAACCTGCATATAATAATGAAGAACTACCTATGCTATTAATTTGTTTTAAAGTGTCAGAAACAGCAGAATTAAGGTATAGTTTTTTATACTTCAAATTATCCTGATTCAAGTTAGAAACAGGTATAGGGTCGCGGTTGATATCGCAAGAGGATAAAAGTAGAATAAAAATATAAAAGAATCTAATNAACATATAAACTAATACGCNCCTAACTAACTAAAGTTTATCAGTTANTTTATTNAATTTTTCAACAAATTCTGACCAAGGATTTTTCTCATTCGGATATTTTAATAATTTAGATTTATATTTTTTATAATTAGCTGATAAAAGCTTATCTTTTTTAATAGCATTTGAATTTGTTTTTTTCTCATCATCTAAGACAACATTTAAATCAAAAAACTTCATTGACTCAGATAAAATGTCCATATTTTTTGAAAATTTTACATCTAAATTAAATTTACCAAAACAATCTACAGCCAATTTTCTATTATTATTAATTGAATGTATAAAATTAATTGTTTTAATNTTTTGATACTTTTCTTGATCCATATAATTATTTTTTAACAATATAGGCAGCATAGCTGTTTGCCAATCATTACATACAATAATATCAGGATACCAAAAAAGTTTTTTAAACGATTCAAGAAGTGATAAGCAAAATAATGAATAATTTTCAAAACTATTCTTTAAAAATTGACCATTTTTAGATTTATATATAAGTGGATTAATATCAAAAAAATGATCGTTATCTAAAAGAAAATAAACTTGCACTCTAGTATTAGGAATAAAGGCTGATTTAATACTTACAATCTTTTCTTTTTGGTCAAAAACAACAGGAACCTCTTTCAATCTAATAACCTCACGTAATATATATTTTCTTTCACTAATATAGCCATATTTAGGCTGAGAAATTCTAATTTCAAAATCTTCGCTATCATTTACTGCATTAGAAAAACGTTTTGAAAATTCAGAAAGCTGATATGTTTCACTAAATGGAGAAATTTCAGATGTTAAAAATAATATTTTTGTTTTTGGCTGGTTCATATTTATCCTTACCTTAGAGTTAAAATAAATTCAGAAGCTTTACTGTAATATTTACTTTTAGGATAATCTTCAATTATCTTTTGAAACATTACTTTTGCCTTATCATTATATCCTGTTTTTATATATGATAAACCTATTTTATATATAGATTCTGATTTTTTATTACTATCCTTATACTGTAGCACTTTATTAAATTCTTCTATCGCGCTAATATAATCTTTTTTTGAAAAGAATATCTGTCCAATCCAAAATTGACAATTATCAGCTAAATCTTTAGAAATATTATTTTCCAATAAAAATCTAAATTTATCAAGACTAGCATCAAAATTACCTCTCATATACATTTGATGTGCGACTTTATAATCATAATTATAATCGATTTCTATTGAATCAGAATCTTCTTTTAAATTTATTTCAGATTTTAATTCTTTATTAATAGCATCAATCTCTTTGATACTATTTTCAATTGAACCTATCTGATTTTCAATAATAACCATATCTGTAACAAGCTCAAAATATAAACTATCCATAAAAAAAGCCCTGTCTTCTAAAATATTAACTTTATTATATAATTTTATAATATTGTTTGAAAACTCAGGACCTATCAACATTGATTGTTCAATTCTAAATGAATCTATCTGTGATTCTAAAAAATATATAATAGAATCATTAGAGGTTTTTAAACTATCAAATGAATTTTCTAAATTAATTGCTTTATTTTGTATTCTTAAAATTTGATCTTCTTGCCTTGAAATTTGGATTTGTAACTCAATCAACTTTTCAGAGTCAGTTAAATTTTCATTCATTAATACTTCATTAAAATCAATACCTGGTCCAATCGTTTTCTTTGAGGGAGCACAACCGATTAAAAAAAGTAATGTTAAGAGTATTATTTTTATCATATTGAGTAAAAGTATAGACCCCTAAATTTAATATCGATTCTAATATGAAAACAACCTATAACTTATTTGTTATTTGAAGCGTTATTGCATATTCCTAATATTGAAAAACAGGTCAAAGTAAATGTTCCTCCATAACTTAAAAAAGGGGCAGGAATTCCTGTTATAGGAGCTAAAGCTACAGCCATACCTAAGGTTATAATTATATGAGCAAATAAAATTGAAGAATAACCTATTATTAATAAAGATAAAAAAAGGCTTGATAAATGCTGAGCATAGAATAATAGCCAATACAATAAATTAAAATATAAAAATATTATTATAAGAATAAATGTAAAGCCTAAAGCTTCGGCTATACTGGCAATAACAAAATCTGTATCAGCTTCAGGTAAAAATCTAAGGTTCACTTGAGTACCCTCACCTAACCCAACACCAAAAACGCCTCCTGAACCAACAGCTACCATCGATTGCTTAATATGCCATCCTCCAGCATGCTCATTCAATGATGGGATAATAAAGTTTTCAATTCTTCCTTTTAAATCAGCTGAACGATNAGAAATATCTTTAGTCTCATTCAAATAGTTCCAAGAATATGAGGATAAGAAAGAAAATAATAAATTGACAACTATATAAGAACACATAAAGAAAAGTTTATATCTAGATGATTCTTTATTATTAGAAAAAAATCTTATCAAAAAAATGCAATTTAGTATTAAAAAAAATGGCACTAAAATGTATGCATACCCTTCATAACTAGGGTAAGCATCATATATGCTTATATATAATCTAGCGTATACTGTTAATATTGGAGAAATTAAAAAGAAAATTAAAAAAGGTTTCAGGCCTGACCAATAAGCCATCGGAATAAAAATAAATGAATAAACTAAAGCAGCACCTAAATCTCTCTGAGCAACAAATATACAAACTGGAACAATAAGCATTAAAATAGAAATAAATAAAAACATTAAATTATTTATATTTTTTTTGTTCTCTGATAAAATTTTAGCCATTGAAATAACAATAATAATCTTACCTATCTCAGAAGGCTGAAAACCTAAAAACCAATTTTGAGCACCCTTAGTTGCATCTGAAAAAAAAGGTAATATAAGCATAAATAGAAAGGCAAAATAAAGTAAAAACATCTTTTCATGAAAAAACCTTAATCTTATAAATTGTATCATAATAAATAAAAAAATACCAATTATAATCCATAGAACTTGTTTTTGAACCCTTGAAAACATAAGCCCAAAAATTTCACTCTCAAAATTTCCTGCAGATTTTAAAATTGAAATAGAAATTAAAGATAAAAATACAATAGCAATTAAAATAGGTATTCTAATAGATAGTTTTTGGTTAAAATTAAATAGTCTATTCATTCTCTTTGTTCTCTAAAATATAATCAAAAACTTTCTTAGATATCACCTTTGCAATAGATTTGCTTTGACTATCAGTATCTTCTATTAAAACAACTAAAGAAAATAAACTATTATCAGACTCCATATAACCTCCGAACCAAGATAATAAATGATCACTTCTGCTACTACTGATTGTTTGAGCTGTGCCTGTTTTTCCTCTTATAATTGCATTGTTATTTTGTAACATAGACGCAGTCCCTTTATCCGTGTTAACAACATCATACATTGCTTCTTGAATTTCATCCCAAACATATTTACTAATATTAGATTTTATAACATTTGAAGAAGCGCCCAACACTAATTTAGGTTCATAAACCTCACCTCGCATAGCAATATAATTAATTAAGTTAATAGCTTGGATTGGAGTAATTGAATTTGAGCCTTGACCAATAGATAGATTAGGCATACTACCTCTTTTAGGCCAATCTCGACCTTCATTAATTACCATCCATTTACTATCTGGAATTCTACCTTCTTTTTCCGGGATTTGTAAACCTGTTTTTTGGTCAAACCCTAATATTTTAGCATATTTATGCAAATCATTAATAATATACTTATTATTTTCCTGATACTTTAAAATCATATCATAAAAATAAACATTACATGATTGAACAATCGCATCATGTAAATCTACTTCACCATGGCCACTTTCATTCCAACATCGAAAAATTTTAGGCTTACCTGGATTGCTTTGGTCTTCAAGCTCAAATTTACCATCACAAAATACTTTTCGATCTAAAGGAATCAATTGTTGATCCATAAACATAATAGAGGTGACTAACTTATATAATGACCCAGGAGCATATCTACCTTGTGTCGCTCTATTTACTAAACGATTTTCTTTCTTCCATTTTTCCCATATATCTTGTTTTAAAGGACCAATAAATTGTGATAAGGAATAATCAGGAGCACTAACCATTGCCAATATTTCTCCATTTATAGGATTCATACATATAATAGCACCCTTATAATCTTTCATTAAATTTTCTATAAAGCTTTGAAGATTATAATCAATTGTTAAATAAATATCTTTCCCAGATATGTATGGAATACTTTTATTTTTATCTACCCCTAAATCTTTCCCAAAAGTATTGACAACGTGATATTCTACTCCCTTTTTGCCTCTCAATTCTTTCTCATAAACTTTTTCAATACCACTAATACCTATAATATCATTAATACCATAATAACCTTGACTATCCACAGAATCCTTCGGTACTGGCCTCAAATAACCTAACACATGTGAAATCCTAGGTGATTCTTCATAAAACCTAGATGGATTACTTGAAAAAAGTAACCCTGGAAAATCATTTTTATACTCACTCAATAATGCTTTAGTCTTGAAATCAATAAAATTAATAACGCTAATAGGCTTATACCTTCTTACGCTACTACGCTGATTTCTTTCCATGAGTTCTAAAAAATTATCTTTTTCTATTAAAATTTTAGACCGCTTTTCTGCTGAATTAATAATTTTATAAAATAAATCAATATCAAAAATTTCATCATAGTTATTTGGATATATCTTAATTGAGAATGAGCGTTTGTTTGCAACGATTACTTCACCATTTCTATCGTATATAATACCTCTTGGAGGAATTGACTCAATCTTCGTGAAATTGTTTTTAGAAGCTGATTCAATAAATTGAGCTTTTGAAATAACTTGGATATAAAAATATCTTATAATTAGAATAAAAAAAATAAACAAAATTATATTTGTTAATTTTTGTCTTTTTTTTGAATTTGTATTTTTATGATTTCGCATTTTTGTTAAGCTTATCTTTGAGTATGAAATGACAAAAAATCAACATAAAACTTGTAATTAGAGATTGAATTAATGCAAACTTACAGTAAAATAAATATGATTCAGAATATTTTAAGAAATAGTTAACAAAAAAATAGATAAACATTAAAAATGAAATAAATATATATTTCATATTTTTATTTTGATATACTTTAAGTTTGATTAACCCATATGCAAATAATATAGACAAGAATGTTAATAGCCCTAAATAATCAGATTGGGTTAATAAATCTTTTAATAAGCCGATAATAAATCCTGATAATAGCACTTTTGATTCATTCAAATAAAAAGAATTAATTATTATAATAAGTAATAAGAAATCTGGAGATATATCAATAGAACCATAATCTACTATTGGAAAATAAAAATGTAATATTAATAATAAAAAAATTATCATTGAGTAACAATAAATACATTACTTAAAGAAGTTAAATCAGCTAAAATTTCAACTTTAATATATAATTCGTGCTCATATCTTCTGTTTTGAATATCAATTACCTTAGCTACCGGAATATTTTCTGGATATATGTTAGAACTTTGACTAGTATAAAAAATATCTCCTACATTTAGCAAACTTTCATTACGCTTAGAAACAGATTCAATAATACCTAACTTTCCACTCTTGTATGAAAATTGACCATCAACATTTTTATCTGTTTTTACATAAACATGAAAACTTTTATCAGATATTTTATGAACTTCAGTATTTGAATCTGTTACAACCCATGTTTTTCCAACTAAATTTCCATCATAATTAATTACAGCTTTATATTTCTCCGTAACACCATCTTTAGAGCCAATATTTACATTAAAAATATGTGTAGATTTTGATAATGAATGATTAATTACTTTTGCAGGAATAAATTTATGACTAGGAATCAATTTATTTAATTTCTTATCATAATCACGATGGTCATTGATAGTCCTGATTCTTTGTTTTAAATTTAAATTCTCCTCACTTATTCTTTTTAGTTCTAGAACCAAAGAATCATTCTGAGATTCCATAAAAGATAGATTATTTAAAGTTTGTTTTGGATAAAATATTATAGAAAAAAAGTTCGAAAAATGAACCCTGAAATATTGAAATTCTTTTATATTTTTACTAAATAGTATTAGTATTAAAAAAAAAGAATACAGTATAAATTTTATAACACTTTTACTTATAAATTGATTCTTTTTTTTCATTAATTATATAATTATACCATGATTAAAATTTTGTCATTTACATATTTTTTGACATCACCAATAACAACACCTGTCCCTTTAACAATAGCTAACAAAGGATCCTCTGATATNAATACAGGTAATTTGGTACGATTCCGAATATANACATCTAAACCATCTAANAATGCTCCACCTCCTGTTAAAATTATACCATTTTCCCTAATATCAACAGCATGTTCTGCNGGTGTTTGATCTAACGCTTGNCTTATCGCATCTGATATTTGTGATACTGAACTACTTAAAGCTTTTGTGATTTCATCTTTAGAAATAGTAATTGTTTTAGGAATACCATCCATAACACTTTTACCAGTTACTTCAATATTAATTCTATCTTGAGCTCTATCTATTATAGCAGAACCAGCTTTTTCTTTAATATGTTCAGACATCTTTATCCCAATTTGGAGCTGATGATTATCATGAAGCCAATCTTTAATTGCTATGGTTTGTTTATCTCCTGCCATTCGAATAGCTTTTAAAGAGACTACTCCATTTAAAGAAATTACAGCTATTTCTGTTGTTCCACCGCCAATATCTACAATCATATGACCAGTAGGCGAAGATACATCAATACCTAAACCTATAGCTGCAGCCATAGGTTCAGTAATAAGGTACACTTCTTTTGCACCAGCATTTTCAGAAGCTTCTTTCACTGCTCTTTGCTCAAGTGAAGAGCAGCTTGAAGGAATACATATTACTATCCTAGGTCTAGAAAAAGTACCAATATTAATTTTTTTTATAAAAGTTTGTAGCATTTCAGTAGCTAAATCAAGGTCAGAAATCACACCATCTTTTAAGGGTCTTTCTACAATTATACCACTATGATTTTTTCCAAGCATTTTCTTTGCTTCAAGACCAACTGCCATAACCTTATCATTTACTGTATCTTTTGCAATTACAGAAGGTTCATTAAGTACAATACCTTCATTTTTAATCCAAATCAAAGTATTTGCTGTTCCTAAATCGATAGCAATATCTGATCCTTTTAAAAAAGAGAATTTTGTAAGTAAAAATGAAAACATATTGATTCCTTAATTAATCTTAATGAAAAAATAAACGTTCGCTAGTAAAAATCATAGAGACTTTTAATTTATCTGCCATTTTTATTATTTCTTTATCTTTGATTGAGCCTCCAGGTTGAATAAAATGCTTTATTCCGTGCTTACTTGCTAATTCTATACTATCTGAAAATGGGAAAAAAGCATCTGATGCTAATACTGCATTTTTTAGATCAAAACCATTTTCAATACTTTTTTGTATTGCTATTTTAACAGAATCAACTCTTGACATTTGACCTGCACCAACTCCTATAATTTGCTTATCGTTAGCAATGACAATAGCATTTGATTTAACATATTTAACAATCTTCCATCCCAATTCTAGAGCATCCATATTTACTTTTGAAGGTTTATTTTCAGTAACATTTTTCCATTCTTTCAAATCACTACTTGATAAAGTTTGAGATAATAACCCTCCCATAACTGACCTAATGGAAATATTAGAAAAATTATAGTTTTCATTATAAATAATAACTCTAAGATTTTTTTTCATTTTTAATATCTCAAGCGCTTCATCATCAATGTCAGGACAAACAATACATTCTAAAAATGGTTCAATTAATTTTTTAGCTATCTTTGAATCTATTTTTCTATTAAAACCTACAATACCACCAAAATAACTCACTGGATCACAAGATACAGCTCTTTCAAAACAATCTATAAGGTTGCTACCTAAAGAGAACCCACAAGGATTAGAATGCTTAATAATACAACAACAATTTTCTTCAAAATCTTTAACTATACGAATTGAAGTTTCAATATCAAAAAAATTGTTATAAGAAAGCTTTTTACCTGATAATTGCTTAAAGCTTGAGCTTGTTTTATCTGTATAGAAAGATGCCATTTGATGAGGATTTTCACCATATCTTAAATCAAAATCTTTGCTTAGATTAATATTCAATGAGTCTGATAATTTATCGGAGTCATCTTTCGCAAATTCATTGAAAATAATTGAATCATACTTTGATGTTTCCAGAAACACATTTTTTGCATATTCTTTTCTTTTTTTAAGTCCAATATCACCTTTACTTTTAGAAAATTCAATCATAAAATCTTCATACATATTAGGATTTGAAAGAGTAATTACTGATTTATAATTCTTTGCAGCGGCTCTAAGCATAGAAGGACCACCCACATCAATATATTCAATCAATTTATTTAAAGCCATATTTTTTTTAGAAGCCATTTCTTCAAATGGGTATAAATTAACAACGACTAAATCAATAGTAGAAGAATCAATAGACTCTAAATCTTTTAAATGATTTGGATTTTCCCTATCAGCTAA
>PAOX01000041.1 GCA_002710085.1 Fidelibacterota bacterium | reverse complement strand
TTCTGGATTCCATTTATGGGTATTTCTTTAGGTAGTATTCTTAGATTATTCGGTTCAAATAACAATACTGATTTAATTGCATTGTGTGATAATGTTATTCCACATGAAAACAGATTTGGAGACCATTTCTTAACCCGTTATTTTTTAAAATCCAATAACAGATTCTTAGTCATGTCGAAATCAGTAGGAAATGATATTTCTACTTTTATAAAGAACCCTAAGGTAAATTATCATCCACATCCTGTATACGATCATTTTGGTGATTTAATCGATAAGAGTCAAGCTATCAATGATTTAAATCTTGATGTTTCTAAAAAATACGTTCTTTTTTTTGGTTTCATTAGAAAATATAAAGGATTGGATCTGTTACTTGATGCATTGCCAAATTTCACAGAAAATGTTGAACTTATTGTAGCAGGTGAATTTTATGATCATGAGTCGGAATATAAAGTTCAAGTATCTAAATTGGGTATTGAGAATAAAGTGCATTTTTTCTCAGATTTTATTCCAGAAAATAAAGTTAATTTATTTTTCTCAGCCTGCGATATGGTTGTCCAACCTTATAAATCTGCAACACAAAGTGGTGTGGCTCAAATTGCTTATCATTTTAATAAACCTATATTAGTTACGAATGTTGGTGGACTTCCAGAAATTGTGCCTCATAAAAAAGTAGGTTATGTTGTTAATGTAAGTTCAAAAGCTATAACAGAAGCTGTAAATGATTTTTATTCTCACAATAGAGAATTATATTTTATTGATAATGTCAAAATTGAGAAGCATAAATATTCTTGGTCAAATATGGCCACTCAAATCCTCAAATCTGACTAAGGTATATTTTGTAAATTAGCTCTTTGTATAAATTAAAAATTTGTCTGATGAAACTTGTCAAAGTTATTACCATTTTTTTCCTCGCCCCATTTTTTATTTTTGCTCAAGATTTTAAAGCTCAGGAGCAAGTAGAAATATATTTGCAAAATCATTTAAGTGAACTTAACTTAAGTCAGGATGATATTTTAGATTACCATATTTACAGAGAATATTATAGTGAAAAAACGGCTCTTAAACATGTTTTTTTACAACAACAGTATCAAGGAATACCAATCCATAAAGCGGAAATCAGACTACATTTTCCAAAAGATAAGTCCTCTATAATAACTCAAAATACATTTGTGAAGGATTTGAATAATTTAAATATACAATCTAATTCGTTACTTACTGATATACAAGCTATTCAATATGCTTGTAATGCACTAGAAATTAATTATTCAAAACCTAATAGACTTTCTAAAAAAGTTCCTTCTACATCACTTTATTCTGCTGATTTTTCTCTTGATCCAATTCCTGTTAAGGCCTCTTATTTTCAAGTAGGTGATCAATTGAAAAGAGTTTGGGATTTAACAATTTATGAAAAAGATGCTACAAATTGCTGGAATGTTCTTATTGATGCGCAATCAGGTGAGCTTTTACGTAAATACAATTGGGTACAACATTGTTCTTTTTCTGCAAAAAGTGATTGTAAACATAATCATGTATCCACAACCATTGATGAAGAGGAATTTTCTTTTTCATCAAGTATTGGAGGTGCAACATATAATGTATTTGCTGTACCCATTGAAAGTCCCTCACATGGAGACCGTTCTTTAGAAGTTGATCCTCATAACACCGATGCATCACCTTATGGATGGCATGATGTTAATGGAGATTCTGATAATGAATATACAATTACAAGAGGAAATAATGTGCATGCTTACGCNGATTTAAATGATACAGGTTCTCCAACACCTGGTTTNCCTGAACCTGATGGTGGCTNTGATCTCTATTTTGATTTTCCTTTTGATCCTATGACTGAACCTGATCANAACCTNGATGCAGCAACAGTGAATCTTTTTTACATGTCTAATATGATGCATGATNTATGGTATCATTATGGTTTTGATCCTGCNGCTGGAAATTTTCAATCNTTTCATTATGAAGGTCAAAATACGCAAGGTGGGCTTGCAGGAGATTATGTGTATGCACAAGCTCAAGATTCTAGTGGCGTAGGAACTAATATTGCATTAAACAATGCAAACTTTTACACCCCAGGTGATGGGAATAACCCTGTTATGCAAATGTATATTTGGAACAAACCTGAAAATCCTTTTGATTTATTTACTGTAAATAGTCCTGAAGAACTTGCAGGTCATTACGAAGTAAGTCCTGCTGGAGATTGGGGTGGTCAAATTACATCTGACCCTATTACTGCTAATATCGAACATGTTGATGATGGTTCAACTTGGGGTCAAGAAGGATGTGGAGAACTTATTAATGATTTAACAGGTAAAATTGCGCTTGTAAGTAGAGGTACTTGTGAATTTGGTATGAAAGCTTTAAATGCTCAAAATGCTGGTGCTGTAGCTGTTATTATTTATAATAATGTTGGTGGTATAGTAAATATGGCTGCTGGTGCAGTAGGAGCAGATGTTACCATTCCTGCTGTGTTTATGGGTAAATTAGATGGTGAATTATTGAGAGATCACTTGCTTGGTGATGGAGTCATTAATGCTACTTTTGTCAATAATTCACCTCCTGGTCCAGACTATTTAGATGGCGATTTTGACAATGGAATTATAGCCCATGAATATGGTCATGGAATATCTACAAGACTTACCGGATCAAATTGTTTATATGGTGATGAACAAGCTGGAGAAGGGTGGAGCGACTTTTTTGCTTTAATGATGACTAATACCATTGATAATTATGGTGAAGAGCCTCATGGGATAGGAACTTATGTGTCTGCAGAGCAAAATGATGGAAGAGGAATTCGTTCTTATCCATACAGTAGAGATATGGAACTTAATCCTATGACTTATGATTATATAATTACAGAATCTGTTCCACATGGTGTTGGCTCTGTATTAGCTACAGTTTTATGGGATTTGTATTGGAATTTTGTTGATTTATATGGTTATGATACAGATCGTTTTAATGGAACAGGTGGTAATAATATGGTCATGCAATTGGTTATAGATGGGCTTAAATTACAAGCTTGTGGTGCTACTTTTATAGATATTAGAGAAAGTATTTTGGTTGCCGATGAGTTGCTCTATGATGGTCAAAATACTTGTTTAATATGGGAAACATTTGCACGAAGAGGAATTGGTTTTAGTGCTGAAGGTGGGACTGCCAATAGTAGAGGAGATGGGCAAGAAGCCTTTGACCTTTTACCTGAATGTGTTAAAGAATTAAAAATTCAAAAAACTGCTGATGCTGATGCCAAAGCAGGAGATGAACTAATGTATACATTAACAGTTCAAAACCATACTGATAATTTAATAAGTGCTGTATTCGTTAAAGACACCCTTCAATCTGGAGTTTCATATGTAGCTTCATCATCAACATGTGATTTGGATGTTGATGGTGATATCTTAACTTTTTCTTTAGGTGATTTGTCTAGTGGTTCAAATGTAACTTGTATGTATTCGGTTTTAATTGATGAGAATTTATATAGTGAAATCTTATTTGAAGATGATATGGAGGATGGTGATGATTATTGGATTAGTCTTTCTGAAGAAGGATTTGTATGGGAATTAGATGCACCAGAAGCTCGAAGTGGTGATAAAGCTTGGTTTGCAGAAAACCTTGAAGAGCGTTATGAAGCTTTATTAGAACTTGAACCATTTGTGGTTTCCGGAGATGCTCCAACTTTAAGCTTTTGGCATAAATATATTACTGAACCTGCTTTTGATGGTGGCTATATATCCATTTCAACTGATGAATCTACTTTCGAAGATTTAGGGCCTCATATTATTAGAGGACATTATAGAGGTGTTTCTCAGGCTTCCCCACCACTAGGTGGAAAAGATTCTTTCTGGGGGAATAGTGGTGGGTTTATGAANACTCTTGTAGATCTTTCTTCTTATATAGGTGAGTCTGTTATTATCCGATTTACTTTTGTTNCTGATGAGGGAAATCAAGAAACAGAAGTTGTAGAAGGCTGGACTGTTGACGATGTAAGAATTATAGACCGTTATGAGATTAATAATAGAGCTTGTGTCTATGGAGACNCTCAAGTTTTTAGCCCTTCAAATTACACTTGTGATGAGACANATACTATGGTTTATGATCATTATGGNATTTCGATTGATGAAGTTCAAGAAAATNTTTTNGCTCAAATTTTNCCTAACCCTTCAAANAATTATTTTTCTATACGTTTGACTGGTGAGTGGNGTGAACAGTTTGAGGTTAAAATTTATGATGTACAAGGAAAACTTATTTTTGAAAACCAAGGATATGCATCCCATATTAATATAGCTTCAAATAGCTATGCAGAGGGTTTGTATTTTGTTGAAATTAATGATGGAATACACCAAATGGTTAAAAAAATAACCGTTCAGCATTAGTGGTACTTTAATAATTATACTATGAACAAAAGACTTTTAATAGGATTCGTTTTTTTGAACACATTGTTTTTANGNGCTCAGAATGTTGTNGATGAAAATGGNTTAAAACANGGTNNTTGGAGTAAAAAATANGATTGGGGNACNACNCGTTATGAAGGTGCATTTCAGGACGATAAAGAANTAGGAGTTTTTCGTTTTTATGACCAAAATGGTAAGCTTATCTCTGAGCGAACATACGNAACCCCTGGTGGGATTTCTAATGCTATCATTTATAGACCTAATGGCGCTATAGAAGCAAAAGGGAAATTTGATGGGACTAATAAAACTGGCGTGTGGAAATATTACAGTAAGAGTGGGTATGTTATTTCACAAGATCAATATACTGATGGTTTAAAAGACGGTCCTGAATATNTTTTTTACCCTGATAGTTCTATCGCAGAATTCATTGAATGGAAGTCAGATCAAAAAAATGGAGAATGGTCAAAATATTCTATTTCAGGTAAACCTTCATTAAAAGCAACTTACTACAAAGATCAACTTCATGGTGAATATGTTGAGTATTTTAAAGATGGAAATAAAAGCGTTAAAGGTGCTTATAAAAAGGGCTTAAAAGATGGAAATTGGGTCTATTATTCAACGAATGGATCTCAAGAAAAAATGCAAGTGTATGAGTATGGTGATCNTATCAAAACACTTACTAAAGAAAATGGTGAGNTGAAGACCATAGAACATTAATAGTATTTAGATGATCCTCAAAAATTGATTTTATTTAATAAGTATTATCGAGAAGGGAGATGATAAACAATAGAGTTACAAAATTATTTGGCATTGAAATTCCTTTAATACAAGCTGGAATGATTTGGTGTAGTGGGTGGGAATTAGCCTCTGCTGTAAGTAATGCAGGAGGACTTGGTATTATTGGTGCTGGATCNATGTATCCTGAAGTATTGAAAGCGCAGATAAATAAGTGTAAAAGCGCAACTAATAAACCTTTTGCAGTCAATTTACCTCTATTGTATCCTAGTATTGAGTCTCATGTTCAAACCATTATAGAGGAAAAGATTCCTATTGTTTTTACTTCTGCAGGAAGTCCAAAAAAATGGACTTCTCTATTTAAACAGCATGGAATTAAAGTTGTTCATGTTGTATCTAATGTGATGTTTGCACAGAAGTCTGAAGCTGCAGGTGTTGATGCTATTGTTGCTGAAGGATTTGAGGCTGGTGGTCATAATGGAAGGGAGGAAACCACTACGATGTGTTTGATACCAGTTGTTGCAGAGTCTGTATCTATTCCTGTTATTGCTGCTGGTGGAATAGGCTCTGGTAAAGCTATGGCAGCTGCATTTGCTTTGGGTGCTGAAGGTGTTCAAATTGGATCTAGATTTATAGTGACTCCAGAATCTTCCGCACACATTAATTTTAAAAATGCAATTGTGGCTGCAAACGAAGGTTCAACAGAGTTAACTTTAAAAGAATTGACTCCTGTTAGACTTATGAAAAANAAATTTTATCATCAAATTCAGGATGCTTATAGNAATAATGCTTCTGATNATGANTTAAAAGAAATCCTNGGTAGGGCAAGAGCTAAAANNGGTATGTTTGAAGGTGANCTTGATGAAGGTGAGCTTGAAATNGGTCAAATTTCATCNGCTATATCTGCNATTAAACCNGCACATTTAATTGTTGAGGAAATCATGCAAGAATTTCNTTTAACGATTTCTCAACTTCAAAAATATTAGCTNTTGATANTTNTATTCAATTAAGATTTCATGTTTACTACTAAATTTTTNNAAACCTTAGGTCCAGGTATATTGTTTGCNACTACTGCGATTGGNGTNTCNCATNTNGTTCAATCTACNAGAGCAGGAGCTGAATATGGATTTGCACTTATTGGATTTGTATTGATGGCTAANATTTTAAAATATCCTTTTTTTGAATATGGTTCTCGTTATGCNAATGCAACTGGGAAAAGTCTTATTTATGGATACAATAAAATGGGTAAAGGAATGCTNCTATTGTATCTTTTAATTACTTTAATATCAATGTTTACTGTTGCAGCAGCAGTNACATATGTTTGTGTAGGTCTTATGATCAANCTCTTTCAACTTTCCTTAAACCCTTCAGAAGCATCTATTCTCTTAATGGCTATTTGTATGGTGATCTTATTAAGTGGTAAGTTTAGTTTATTGNACAGTCTTATTAAATTAATTGGAGCTGTTTTATTAGTCTCGACTTTTATTGCCTTTTTAATGACCCTTTGGCATGGGCCAATTGTTAGTTGGGAGCAATTAGTATTGCCTCTTGAATTTGATAAAAGCAATGTNTTTTTNATCATTGCTTTNATGGGCTGGATGCCTACTGCAGTTGATCTTTCTACATGGAATTCCATTTGGACTCTAGAACGAATAAAACAAACAGATTACCTTCCTACTTTAAATGAAACATTGAAAGAATTTAATATAGGATACTGGATTTCTGCTGCCCTTTCAATCTGTTTTGTAACATTAGGTGCTTTTTTACTTTATGGNTCAGATACCNAACTTTCTAACAGCTCTGCAGTTTTTGCCAATCAAGTTGTTGGCATGTTTACTTCTACTTTAGGAAGTGGTGCTTATTATTTTATTGCTGTATCTGCATTTTCAGTCATGTTTAGTACATGTATTACGGTGTATGATGGNTATTCTAGAGCCATGTCTGAAACTACAGCACTGCTTTTAGAGGTNACTCGTAAAGAAATAAAAACTTATAAAATTTGGTTAAGTATTGTACTTNTTGGGNCATTTATTGTCATTCATCGTTTTATAGGGAACTTTAAGGAATTGGTAGATNTAGCTACAATTATTTCTTTTGTAATAGCACCGTTAATAGCTGTTGTGAACTACCAACTAGTGCTTTCAGATGATTTAACACCTGAAGAAAAACCCAATTTAATGATGCGCATTTTATCAGTCTTTGGGATTTTATATTTATTGGTATTTAGCATCTTATTTTTAGTATTAAAATTTGACCTGATACATTTGTAACATGATAAATTTTCAAAAATTTGAATTGGATAATGGTTTAAAAGTTATTGTTCATNAAGATAAAAGTACACCTNTAGTTGCTTTTAATTTGTTGTATGATGTAGGTGCTAGAGATGAAGATCCTTCGCGAACAGGATTTGCTCATCTATTTGAACATTTGATGTTTNGTGGTTCTGTTAATATTTCCAATTATGATGAGATTGTTGAGAAGGCNGGTGGTCAGAATAATGCGTTTACATCTAATGATATTACCAATTACTTTATTACACTCCCAAAAGAAAATTTAGAACAAGTCTTTCGTTTGGAATCTGACCGAATGCTAGGTTTAGCATTTACATCTAAGAGCTTAGAGGTTCAAAGAAGTGTTGTTATAGAAGAGTTTAAACAGAATTATTTGAATCAGCCATATGGTGATATTCATTTATTACTAAGACCGCTTGCCTATAAAAAACATCCATACCAGTGGCCAACTATTGGAAAAGAAATTTCGCATATAGAAAATGCTACTATGAAGGAGGTAAAATCTTTTTTTTATAAACATTACGCTCCTAATAATGCTATATTAGTTGTTGCTGGAGATGTTGAACTCGATCAAGTTAAATCTTTATCTGAAAAATGGTTTGGACCTATTGATCGACGAGAACACTTTTCTAGAAATATACCCCACGAACCTATACAAACTAAAGCNCGTTCCTTAAAAGTTGAACGAGATGTACCAGTTGATGTTATATACAAAGCTTTTCATATGTGTGCTCGAACNCATAATGATTTTTTTGCTACTGATTTAATTTCTGATATTTTATCTCGAGGTCATTCTTCTCGATTAAATAATGCGCTTGTAAAAGAACAAAGACTATTTACAAATATTGAGGCATTTGTTGGTGGATCGATGGATAGGGGCTTATTTTATTTTGCTGGTAAGCTTGCGCCAAATGTTACAATGCAAAAGGCAGAGAGCGGNATTGATGCAGAAATAGAAAAATTAAAAATGAATAAGATATCTGATACTGAGCTTAGAAAAGTTAAAAATAAAGTGATATCCGTTCACATGTTTTCAGAGCTTAATGTGCTAAATAAAGCTATGAATTTAGCTACNTCAGAATTGATGGGTGATGCTAACTTAGTTAATAAGCAAATCGATCTTTACGAGGCGGTTACTTCGGATAAAATTCTGACCATAGCTCAAGATATTTTTAGAAAAGAAAATTCAAATACTTTGTATTATCACGCCAAATAGATGAAGATGTTAGATAGAAGTCAGGAAATTGATTTTCATGAGATTCACATGCCTAAGTTCTTAGTGCCTAAAACTTTACGTTTGGCTAATTCTACAGAAGTTTATGTAATGGAAGGAGGTGGACAAGAGTTATGTCGTTTAGATGTGGTTTTTGAAGCAGGATCAAAAGTTCAAGATAAGACCTTGCAAGCAAGTATGTGTAATGCCATGCTTTTTGAAGGGACTGGCAATAAGAAAGGAGAAGAGATACACGAAAGTCTNGANTTTTACGGTGCATACACNCAATTAGATCTCAATTCCGATAGNGCTGTTGTAAGCCTTTACACGCTNAATAAATATTTTGATAAGGTATTACCCATATTTATTGATGCCATAAGAAATGCCGCTTTTAACGAGGATGAATTCAAAGTTATTTTGGCGCAGAAAAAACAAAGTTTCATTATAAATTCTGAAAAAGTAGAATTTAAAGCCAGAAATAACTTTTTTAAAACCATATTCGAAGATCATTCTTATGGACTTTCTGTACGTATAGAAGATTTTGAAAATATTTTCCCAGAAGATCTTGTTAACTTTCACGAACAACATTACAAGAATGCTGCTATGAAAGTGTACATATCAGGTATGATGCCAAAAAAATGCGAAGCCATATTAAATCAATATTTAGGGACTTGGAAGCTAAAAAAGATGCCTTTGGTTCAGGAATATTCTCCAGAAGTTAAAAATGATAAAATTCATATTGTCAAAGAAGGTGCTTTACAGTCGGCTATCAGAATAGGTAGAGTTTGCTTTAATTCTCACCATAGAGATTACCACCAATTAAAGTTTTTAACAGTGGTTTTGGGTGGCTATTTTGGTTCACGTTTAATGAGTAATATTAGAGAAGACAAAGGTTTAACCTATGGTATAGGTGCTATGTGTGTACATCAGGAAGAAAGTGGTTATTTTAGTGTTTACACTGAAGTTAAAGGAGAAGGAACCCAATTGGCTTTACAAGAAATTTATTTTGAGCTAAGACGTTTACGTGAAGAATTAATTTCTGATGAAGAACTCAGCCTGGTAAAAAATTATATTATGGGGCAAATTTTAAATTCTGCTGATGGTCCTTTTGCACAGGCCAGTTTGTTAAAAAATATGCATGTTCAGGGCGTAGGATTTGAGTTTTATGAAAGTTATAAGACCATACTCGATAATATAGACGCTAAAGCATTAAAAGATTTGGCAAATAAATATTTAAAAGAAGAAGATNTATGCGAAATTGTTGTTGGAAATACATCATTTTAATTCTTTTACCAGCCTTTAATCTAATTGCTCAAGATTACAGTTGGTGGAATGAAACACACCANTGGGATGGCCAAAGCCATTGGTCTTCTTANATGAAAGTTTCACCTGCTTTTATGGGGCCTAATNCCTTTCCAATCCCTTTTGCAGAAAAAATGATTCTTAAACCTGAGTTTGATGTTCGATTTAGTAATCATTTAAATTNGGGTGAGATTGCTAGGGATNTATACACGCGTTTTGCATTTCCATTAGGTGAAANAGCAAGTTTAAAGTTTTCTATNAACCCCATTGAGTATTTTGAAATGGATTCTATAGTTAGGAATGATAGGGTGGTTCGAGATCAATTCCCAAAAGGCTATGCTAGCGGAGATCTTTTGGTAGAGATGAATGCACTTATTTTTAAAAATAAAAANACACAGTTTATTTTTAATATGGGCTTAAAAACTGCTTCTGGTTCACAATTTAGAAATGCAAGATATACTGATAGTCCNGCCTACTATTTTGATTTGTCTTACCATCTAGAAAAAATTGTAACTAATGATTTAAGTTATGATTTAGGTGCATTATTGGGTTTGTATGTGTGGCAGACTTANATGGTAAATAACCGTCAAAATGATGCAATATTAGCTGCNTTAACATTTAATTTATCTTATAAAGATTNCACACTTAGTAATTCTTTAAGAGGTTTTAAAGGTTACCTGGNAAATGGAGACTTCCCATTGTTGTATGCTGCTAAAATTTGTAGAAATTGGAATACTTATCAANTCTATTTACAACAGCAATTATCNTTACATGATTATCCATATAATTCTATTCAGTTAGGATGTAAGTTTTATTTATAAAAAAGNTATTTGTTTAAAGTTTACGAATGTCTTTTTTAGNTGAAATATGATATTAATATCTATTGATATGCATCTTTTGAATTTGATNATGGAAGCACGTATGTTTTTTAGTATATTTGCACGCAATTATTATCTAAAATTGCATTCTAATGGATTTACATTCTGCNGATAAATTTATCGGGGAAGGCCTTACTTATGACGATGTATTATTAGTTCCAGCTTATTCTGAAGTTTTACCTCGTGATGTTAATATTACATCTAAATTTTCAAGAAATATACCCTTAAATACTCCTATTGTNTCAGCAGCTATGGATACAGTTTCTGAATCAGCTATGGCTATCGCCATTGCTCGTGAAGGAGGGATTTCAGTTTTGCATAAAAATATGAGNATTCAAGCTCAAGCTAAGGAAGTTCGATCTGTAAAACGTGCTGAATCAGGAATGATATTAGATCCTGTAACTCTTAANCATACTGCAAAAGTTTCTGATGCAAAGCGAATGATGAAAGAATTTCGNATTGGAGGTATACCTGTTGTNGATGCTTCTGGAAAGCTTTTAGGTATTGTAACCAATAGAGATTTACGTTTTGTGAAAAAAGACAGTCTATCTGTTGAAGAAGTTATGACTGGAGATGGTTTAGTTGTAACGAAAGAGAATACAACTTTATCACAAGCTGAAGACATACTTCAAAAACATAAAATTGAAAAATTACCTGTNGTAGATGACCNTAATCACCTNGTTGGATTAATTACTTATAGAGATATTATCAAAGTTCGAGTTCAGCCAAATTCAAATAAAGATTCNTACGGACGTTTGAGAGTTGCTGCAGCTGTAGGTGTCACATCAGATTCTTTAGATAGAGTAGAAGCGCTTGTAGAAGCTGGCGTAGATGCAGTAGTCGTAGATACAGCTCATGGACATACAAAAGGTGTTGTAAATACTTTAAAAGTAATAAAGAAAAAATATCCAAATTTAGATGTTGTTGTTGGAAATGTTGCAACAGCTGAGGCAGCAAAATATTTGGTAGATGCTGGAGCTGATGGCATTAAAGTTGGAATTGGACCAGGGTCTATTTGTACCACCCGAGTTGTTGCAGGTGTNGGGGTGCCTCAATTATCTGCTGTAATGATGGTTGCGGATGCGATTAAAGGTACTGGCGTGCCTGTNATTGCCGATGGTGGTATTAGATATACTGGTGATATAGTTAAAGCAATTTCTGCTGGTGCTGACTCAGTTATGCTTGGTTCTTTATTAGCTGGTACAGAAGAATCTCCAGGAGAAAAGATCATCTATGAAGGACGGAAATATAAGACCTATCGTGGAATGGGATCTATTGATGCAATGAAAGCAGGTTCTAAAGACCGTTATTTTCAAGATGTTGAAGACGATCTTCAGAAGCTTGTTCCAGAAGGGATTGTAGGACGTGTTGATTATAAAGGTACTTTAGCAGAAGTTATGTACCAGTTTATTGGAGGATTAAGGGCAGGAATGGGTTATTGTGGCTCAAAAGATATTTTAACATTGAAAGAAAAAGCTCAATTTGTGAGAATAACTAGTGCTGGTGTTATTGAATCACACCCTCACGATGTAACAATTACAAGAGAGGCACCTAATTATAGTAGAAAGTAAATAAACATCTTTAAAAATGAGAAAATTATTATATTTTTTGGCATCGACAGCCATCACATTCAATTCATTTTCACAAAATTCTGATAGAACATTACTTACTGTAGACGAAGAAAAAGTTAGTGTTGATGATTTTTTAAGTATCTACAATAAAAACAGACAAGTAGGCGAAGAACTCGATCCTAAAACTCTAGATGAATATCTAGAGNTATTTATCAACTTTAAACTTAAGGTTAAAGAAGCTGAATCCTTAGGTATGGATACTGTACCTTCTTTTGTAAAGGAATTGTCTGGATATAGAAAACAATTGGCTAATCCTTATTTGGTTGATAATGAGGCGGGTGAAAATTTGGTTAAAGAGGCTTATGAGCGTTTAAAAACTGAAATAAGAGCGTCACATATATTAATTTCTGTTGCTGAAGATGCTTCGCCTTCTGATACATTGAAGGCTTACAAAAAGACTCAAAACATCAGACAAGAGATTATAGATGGTGCTAATTTTGCTGAAATTGCTAGAGCAAAGTCAGATGACCCATCAGCAAAAGATAATTCAGGAGATCTTGGTTACTTTAGTGCTTTATATATGGTTTATCCATTTGAAACTGCCGCATATGCTACAGCTAAGGGCGAAATTTCAGAAATTATTCGTTCCCGTTATGGCTATCATTTTTTAAATGTTACCGATAAACGACCATCAAGAGGGGAAGTTAAAACGGCTCATATTATGGTGAAGTACCCAAGTCCTGTTGGTAAATCGTCTAATAAAGAGAAGGCTTTTGCAAAACAAAAAATTGATGATATATATAATAAAATCATCAATGAATCTGCTGACTTTGCCGAGATGGCTAAGCAATATTCAGACGATAAAAATAATTCTTCTAAAGGTGGAGTTCTTCCTTGGTTTGGTTCAAATAAAATGGTTGCGACATATGAAGATGCTGCTTTTTCTTTGAATAATTTAGGCGATATTTCTGTTCCTATTGAAACACCATATGGATGGCATATTATTAAACTTATCGATCGTAAAGGTTTAGGCTCTTTTGAAGATGAAAAATCTGATATTATATCGAAAGTTGAAAAAGATTCTAGATCTCAGGTAAAACGAACCTCATTAGTCAATAAACTAAAAAAAGAGTATAACTTTAAAGTTAATACTCCGGCATTAAATGCCATGAAACAAATCGTTAATAATGATTTCATTGCTAAGAATGGTAACTGGTCTTTAAAAGATCATGCTAGTTCTCTTACTGAGCATATTTTTTCATTAGGTACTTCAAAATATACTCAATATGATTTTGCAGAATTTCTACTAAGTTTTGCTCGTAGAATGAAAAGTAAATTTGAACCATCAATNTTTGTAGATGAGGCTTTTGTTAAATGGTCTGAAGATTTAATTATTGCTTATGAAAACTCTAATCTTGAGTTAAAATACAATGATTTNCGTCTNTTAATGCAAGAATATCGTGATGGTATTTTATTGTATGAATTAACAGATGAAAAAATTTGGTCTAAAGCAGTTAAGGATACGATTGGTTTAAATGCTTATTATCTTGATAATAGGAAGAAATATATGTGGGATACNAGAGTAGATGCAACAGTTATTAACTGTTTGAATGAATCAATTGCTCTTAAAGTTCGTAAAAAAATAACTAGAGGAAATACAAATATTGATGAGATTCAGACTAAAATAAATAAGAAGTCGTCATTAAATATGGATACAAAAAAAGCCTTATTCCTTAAGGGTGAAAATGCTTTTGTAGATGAAGTTGAATGGAAAAGAGGGGTATCTGATTTAATTTATGACAACCAAAATGTTAAAATGATTTATATAAACGAAGTATTACAACCTATAGAAAAAGAGTTAACAGAAGCTAAGGGACTTATTACTTCTGATTATCAAGATTTTCTCGAAAAACAGTGGTTGGCTGAGTTAAAAGCTAAATATNCTNTTCATATTAATTCCTTTGTGTTTGATCTTTTGAAAACAAATCGTTTAAGTGAGTTAAATATTAAGAAAGATGATAAAGTGCCNTCTTTTAGTGGGTCGTTTAATGTAGCGTTTAAAGAGGCATTAAATTCATTAGGTTCTTCAAAAGATATTCTTTTTGAATGGAATGGNAAGAGTTATACAACAGAACTTAAGTAAACCATAAATATTGATTAAATCCTATTATTTTATAGTTGTTTTATTATTGTCTTCATGCTCAAATTTTGAGACCAATGATAAGGTTTTATTAGCAAGACTTGGCGACTCTTATTTATATGAACATCAGGTTAAATCTATGATTAATAGTAATTTGTCAGCTGTTGATAGTTCAATATTTATTCAACAGTATATTAATAATTGGGCTAAAGAGGAACTATTATTAAAAAAAGCAGCTCTTAATATAAATCAAGATCAATTGGAAATTGATAAACGATTGGAGTCTTATCGTCGTTCGCTTTTGATTCATGCCTATGAACAAAAATTAATCGAGCAAAGTCTTGATACGATTGTATTAGAAGATCAACTCCAATTATATTACAGACAGCATGTTGATGATTATTTATTAGCTGATAAAATTATTAAAGTCATATTTGTGAAAACAAGTATTATAGCTCCTAAATTAGATTCTTTGAAATCATGGTTATTTGATAATGACACACTTTATATTGATGCTATAGAAACATACTGTCATCAATATGCAAAACGTTTTTATTATAATCCTAATGAATGGTTAATATGGAGTGATTTTCAGCAAATATTTTCTAATGAATTGGATATTTCATCATTATCAATGAAAAATAATACGATGATATTAAAAGATACGTTAGATATATATTTTATTAGACTAATAAATCTTAGAGATCAAGGAGAAATTGCACCTTTAGAATATGTGAAAGAGGAAATAAAAAGTATATTGCTCAATCAAAGAAAATTGAAAACAGTAGAAGTAATTAAAACGAAATTATTTGAAGATGCAAAGCAATCTAATCAATTTGAAATATATTAATATGAAAAGAATTTTTTGTATTGTCTTTTTATTTATAAATCATTTGTTATTGGCACAAGTTACAGTAGAAAGTATTGTATCTGTTGTTGGTGATAATATTATCCTCAAGTCTGATTTAGAACAACAAATCCTTCAGTATCAAGCTCAGGGTTTAGAAGTAGACTCTATGATGCGTATTCAAGTTTTAGAAGATTTATTATTTCAAAAATTAATGCTACATAAAGCCGAAATAGATAGTATTGAGGTTACTGAAAATGATATACTTAATGAAATAGATTCTCGATTAAATACATTTATATCTCAATTAGGGAGTGAGGATCAGTTAGAAGAATATTTTGATAAAAAGATTTATGAGATAAAAGAGGAAATGTATGAACCTATTGAGAATTCTTTAATTATTCAGAGGGTCCGACATGAAATTACTTCATCCGTTGATGTGACTCCTAAGGAAGTGAAAAATTATTTTCTAAATTTTGATCCTGATAGTCTTCCAATGGTTAATATGACTTTTGAAATAGCACAGATATTAAAATATCCTCCAGCAAGTGCATCTGCAATTAAAGAGACTGAAAATAAGTTAGAAAAACTCAAGGAAAGGGTTTCGAAAGGTGAAAGCTTTTCGACTTTAGCAATTTTGTATTCTGAAGATCCTGGTTCATCTAGAAATGGCGGTTTATATAATGCTATTAAAAGAGGGATGTTTGTAAAAGAATTCGAAGCTGTAATGTTTAGTCTCGAAAAAGGTGAAATATCTGATGTCTTTGAAACAGAGTATGGATATCATATTGTTATGATGGAAGAACATAGGGGAGATGAAGTTGATATACGTCATATATTAATGTCTCCAAAAATTTCAGCTATTGATTTAAACAATGCAAAAGATATTTTAATTTCTGCTCGAGATTCTATTTTAGAAGAAAAGTTAACTTTTGAAGATGCTTCAATTCGTTATTCTGATGATGAAATGACTAAATTCAATGGTGGTAAGTTGATTAATATGAATACTGGAACAAGTAAATTTGAGCTACATGAATTGGAAAATTCTATTAAACTAGCTGTTGAACAATTAGAAGTTAATGAAATTTCTGAACCAAGTTATGTTAAACTAGATAATGGTAAAGAAGCTTTTAGACTTTTTAAGCTTTTAAGTAAAGCTGAAGCTCATAAAGTGAACTTTAAAGACGATTATAAAATGATTCGAGATATGGCTTTAGAACACAACAAAGATGAAGCTATTTCAGAGTGGATTAATACCTCTTTATTAAAGACTTATGTTCGTATTAATGAGGAATATAAAGTGTTAGATTTCCAATATAATTGGTTAAAATATTAATTATGGTTTCAAAAAATGACGAAGTAATACAAATGGATCTACTAAAGAAGCAATTTACTTCTTTAAAAAATGAAATAGCAAAAGTTATAGTTGGACAAGACCAAGTTGTAGAAGAACTTATATTATCAATATTTTGTAAAGGTCACGTGCTATTGGTTGGTGTTCCAGGTTTAGCAAAAACCTTATTAGTGAAAACTATAAGTGAAGCTTTAGGACTTCATTTTTCTAGGATTCAATTTACGCCTGATTTAATGCCTTCAGATATTATAGGGGCAGATGTTTTAGATGAAAATAGAAATTTTAAATTTATAAAAGGCCCTATTTTTTCTAATGTGATTCTTGCTGATGAGATTAATCGTACTCCACCTAAAACGCAAGCGGCACTTTTGGAGGCTATGCAAGAACGTTCTGTGACAGCTGGTGGTAAACATTATGATTTAGATAAACCATTTTTTGTTTTGGCTACGCAAAATCCAATAGAACAAGAGGGTACTTATCCTTTACCAGAAGCACAGCTAGATAGATT
>PAOX01000043.1 GCA_002710085.1 Fidelibacterota bacterium | reverse complement strand
TATCTAATGTAATGATGTTAAATCCGATCTCTAAAAAAGGAGATCGAGTTGGATTTAAAAATCTTGAAGATGGTAAAAAAGTAAGAGTATATAAATCTAATAAAGAGGTTATAGATATTTAAAATGAATACATATAATGAATACTATAAAGAGAATATTGTACCTGCACTTATGGAGAGCTTAAAAGTTAAATCACCTATGGAGGTGCCTAGACTTAAAAAAATAACTCTAAATATGGGTCTTGGGTCTGCTGTGGGAGATAAAAAAATATTAGAATCAGCTCAAACAGAACTATCGCAGATAACAGGACAAAAAGCTGTATTAACATATGCTAAAAAATCTATAGCAAATTTTAAACTAAGAGAAGGAATGCCTATAGGTTGTAAAGTGACANTGAGAAAAGAAAAAATGTATGATTTTTTTGAAAAACTAATAAAAATATCATTGCCAAGGACAAGAGATTTCAGAGGTTTAAACCCAAAATCTTTTGATGGTAGAGGCAACTATACTTTAGGAGTAAAGGAACATATAATTTTTCCAGAAATTGATTTCGATAAAATCGAACGAATTAAAGGTTTGGATATAACTATAACAACTAGCGCAAAAAACAATCAGGAGGCAATGGAATTATTTAAGCAATTTAATTTTCCATTTAAATAAATATGGCTAAACTATCAATCATTCAAAGAGAAAAAAAACGCGAAATGTTGGTTTTGAAATATGCTCAAAAAAGAAATGAGATAAAAGAGAAACTAAAGAATCCAAATTTAGAAATNGATGAGATCATGTCTCTTAGAAAAAAATTACAAAAGCTTCCATTGAACTCTGCTCCTAATAGATTAAGAAATAGATGTTCTCTTACAGGAAGACCNAGAGGTGTTTANAGGAAATTTGGANTGGGAAGATCTAAATTAAGAAAAGCAGCAATGCGAGGAGATATTCCTGGTTTAACGAAAGCAAGTTGGTAAAAAATTATGAGTATGAGCGANACAATAGCAGATTTATTAACAAGAATTAGAAATGCACAAAGAGCTGACAAANATTCNGTATCAATNCCATTTTCTAAAATGAAGCATTCTATATGTAAAGTTTTAGAACAAGAAGGTTATATTGAGTCAACAGAGATCACAGGTGAAAATAAAAAAAATCTNATGGTTATNCTCAAATATTATGAAGGAAAACCTGTTATAGAAAATATTAAACGCATAAGTAAACCGGGACTGAGAATATTCAAGTCATCTAAACAGGTACCGACGGTGAAGAATGGTCTTGGCATATGTATTGTTTCAACATCTCATGGTGTTATGACNGATAAAGAAGCTAGAGAAAAAAACTATGGAGGAGAGATAATTTGTTTTGTCTCATAATTGAATAAGATGTCAAAAGTTGCAAGAAAACCAATTGAATTACCTGAAAATATTAAATTTTCAATTAATGCTAATTTAATTGATATCGAAGGACCTATGGGTAAGTTATCTTTCACTAAGCATGAAAATATATCTGTAGATCAGCAAGAAGGATCGATCCTTGTTAAAACTTCTGATGAAGAGCAAGTGGCATTATCTGGAACAACTAGAGCGTTATTATCCAATATGGTACATGGAGTTAGTAAAGGCTGGATTAAGAAATTGAAGATGATTGGTGTTGGTTATAGAGCAAAAGCAGATGCTAAGAATCTTGAAATCACAGTTGGATTCTCTCATCCGGTAAATTATCCAATACCAGAAGGGCTTAAAATTGAGACTCCTGCACAAACTGAAATAGTCATAACTGGAATAGATAAGCAAAAGGTTGGTCAAGCAGCAGCGGAGATAAGAGCATACAGACCCCCAGAACCNTACAAAGGAAAAGGGATTAGATATGAAGATGAAGTAGTAATTAAAAAAGAGGCTAAAAAGAAATGATCCGCGTTAATTTAGATAAAAAGAATACACGTCTGAGACGAGCAAGAAAAGCAAGAATGAGAATCTGTGAGTCTGGTGCTTTTAGATTGAGTGTTTTTAGATCTGTAAAGCATATCTATCTACAATTGTTAAATTCCAATGGAAGTAAAGTCATAACAACGATATCAACAAACCAAAAAGACGTTAAGAAAAAAGCGACTTCAAATAATATTGAATCCTCGAAGATAATTGGAAAATTAATGGCGGATTTCATAAAAAAAGAAAAAATTGAAAAAGTTGCATTTGATAGATCTGGTTATAAATATCATGGAAAGATAAAGGCACTAGCTGAATCTATTCGTGAAAATGGAGTAAAAATATAATGGCATATGATGATAAGAAATCAGACTATATAGAAAAACTAGTGTCTGTAAACCGCACAGCTAAAGTAGTCAAAGGGGGAAGACAATTCGGTTTTACCGCCCTGACTGTTGTGGGNGATGGTAATGGCCGTGTTGGTTATGGATATGGAAAGGCAAAAGAAGTACCAATAGCAATACAAAAGGCTATGGAAAAAGCTAAAAAAAGTATGATATCTGTGGCTTTAAAAAATGGCACNCTTCATCATACAGTTACTCATACNCATGGNTCTGCAAAAGTTTACATGCAGCCAGCTGGGGAAGGAACAGGTGTAATCGCTGGTGGAGCAATGAGAGCAGTATTTGAAGCAACAGGTATNCATAACGTCCTTGCAAAAAGCATCGGATCAACGAATCCAATAAATGTTGTTAAGGCAACAGTTAAAGGCTTAGAGTCTATGTTCTATCCTGCATATGTTGCAGCTAAACGTGGTAAAAAAACAAGCGAGTTATAAGATGGCAAAGAAAGATGTAAAAACTATAAATGTTAAACAAACCCGTAGCTTAATTGGTAGTACAAAAAAGCAAATTTCATCTATGAAAGGCTTGGGTTTAAGAAGAATTAATCANGAAGTAACGCTAGCCGATACACCTGAAATTAGAGGCATGATTAAAGTAGTTAGGCATATGGTAGACATCAGTAGTTAATAGGGTATTTAAGATGAGCAGTTTATTAAATGAATTAAAGCCAAATATAGGAAGTAAATCNAGNAAAAAAAGAGTTGGNAGNGGNGGNGCTTCTGGNACAGGNAAAACATGTGGACGNGGTCATAAAGGNCAAAAGTCTAGNACAGGNGGAACTATNCAAGTNGGTTTTGANGGNGGACAAATGCCACTCCAAAGAAGATTACCAAAAGTTGGTTTTAGCTCAAGAGTAAACAACTACTCAGCTGAAATAAAATATGATCGACTCGAGAAAGTAAAAGAAGATGAAGTTACTATAGATTTGTTGAAAAAATATAAGTTAGTTAAGGCTAAAATAAAGAAAGTTAAAGTCATAGGACCTTGTACGATCAAGAGTAAAAAAGTCTTAAAGGATATTGCTTGCACAAAATCTGTTGAGGAGCATTTAAAGAAGTAAAGAATTATGTCAAGAGCAGGAAACAACATAACTGGCGGATTAGGTGGATTGACAAAATCTACTGAATTAAGGCAACGTATATTTTTTGTTGTATTCGCTTTAATAGTTTTTAGATTGGGTAGTTTTATAACTTTGCCTGGAATAGATCCATCTGTAATGAAGTTTTTATTTGAACAACAAAGAGGAAGTATATTAGATATGTTCAATATGTTTTCTGGTGGTTCTTTAGAGAGAATGTCGATATTTGCACTTGGAGTGATGCCTTATATTTCGGCATCTATCATAATGCAGATGATGACGCATGTATATTCGCCTCTAATTCAACTTAGGAAAGAAGGAGAGCGAGGTAGAAAAAAAATTACTAAATATACTCGTTACTTTACAGTTGTGTTGGCTTTTATGCAGTCTTTAGGAGTAGCTAATGCATTACAAAATCAAAATTCTTCATCTACAGTTCTTGTACTTGACCCAGGTTTTGCTTTCTTAACTATTGCTGTGATAACTCTAGTTACTGGCACGATGTTTTTAGTTTGGCTTGGTGAACAAATAACTGAGCGAGGTATAGGTAATGGTATTTCCATATTAATATTTGCAGGTATTGTTGCAGGATTACCATCTGCTATTGGAAATACAATTGATTTGGCTAGAAATGGTGAGCTTCAAGGTTTTACCGTTATATTAATATTCCTAGCTGTTATATTAATTACAGCTTTTGTTATTTATATAGAACGTGGCCAAAGAAAAATACCAATTAATTATGCTCGAAAAATGCAAGGTAGAAAGATGTATGCCGCTCAGAGTTCTCATTTACCTTTAAAAATAAATATGGCTGGGGTAATTCCTCCTATATTTGCATCAGCAATAATTCTGTTTCCCGCAACAATAGCNAGCTGGAGCGGGACTGGTTCTGAGGGAGGCATTGTACAAAGTATTGCATTATCACTNTCTCCTGGACAGCCTTTGTATATACTTCTTTATTCATTTGCTATTGTGTTTTTCTGTTATTTCTACACAGCATTAGTATTTAATGCAAGAGAAACAGCAGATAACTTAAAGAAAACAGGTGCNTTTATTCCTGGAATCAGACCCGGCGAACAAACAGCACAGTATATAGATGATATAACNACTAAGTTAACTACAGTAGGCGCAATATACATCACAGCTGTATGTCTATTGCCAGAATTTCTGATTTTATACTTTAATGTCCCATTTTATTTCGGTGGTACATCATTATTAATAGTAGTTATAGTAGTAATGGATTTAATGGCACAAATTCAATCTCATCTGTTATCACATCAATATGAAGGTATGATGAAAAAAGCAAATCTAAAAGGTATAGGCGGAGGAATGAGATAAAATGAAAGTTAGAGCATCAGTAAAGAAATTATGTAGAAATTGCCGTGTTATTAGAAGAAATAGGGTTGTTAGAGTTATCTGTAAAGACCCTAGNCATAAACAAAGACAAGGTTAAATAGGTTGTATTAAGAGTAAATGAAATATAAAATCATCGTTCGAGAGAGTAAATAATGGCTAGAATTGCAGGAATAAATTTACCAAATGGGAAACATATATGGATAGCGTTAACAGCTATCTATGGTATTGGGCCAACTAGAGCAAACAAGATNTGTTCAGATTCAGGAGTGGATAGAACAAAAAAAGTAAAAGACTTGGATGAGAAAGACTTAGAGGTCTTAAGAAATTTTGTTGAGAAATATCAACTTGAAGGNGATCTAAGAAGAGAGAACTCTATAAATATTAAAAGATTGATGGATATAGGTTCTTATAGAGGAATCAGGCATCGTAAGGGGTTGCCACTAAGAGGACAAAAAACNAAAAATAATAGNAGAACTAGAAAAGGACCAAGAAAATTATTAAAGGCAAAGTAATATGGTAACAAGTAAACCGAAAAAGAAAAAAGAAAAAAGGATCGTAAATGAAGGTGTGGCGCATATATANGCCTCGTTTAATAANACGATAGTAACAATCACTGATAAACAAGGNAATACCCTGTCNTGGGCAACATCAGGCGGCTCTGGATTTAGAGGATCNAGGAAAAGTACACCATTTGCAGCACAAATAGCTGCTGAAAAGGCTGGAGTAAAAGCNGCAGAGTATGGCGTTAAAAGTCTAGAAGTGCTAGTTAAAGGCCCTGGTCCTGGGCGTGATTCAGCTGTAAGAGCTCTAAATAGTTCTGGTTATAAAATTACAAATATCACCGATATCACTCCGCTTCCTCATAATGGATGCAGACCACCGAAAAAGAGGAGGGTATAACATATGGCTAAATTCACAGGNTCCAAATGTAAACTAATGAGACGAGAAGGAACAGACTTGTATTTGAAATCTGGTTCTAGATCATTAGAGACTAAATGTAATCTTGAAAAAAAACCAGGTCAAACTGGAGANGCTAGGAGAGCAAAAAATTCAGATTACTCCATACAACTTAGAGAAAAACAGAAAGTTAAAAGAATTTATGGGATCTTGGAAAAACAGTTTAGAAATTATTATAAAAAAGCTGCAAGTAAAAAAGGGTCTACTGGCGAAAATTTACTTAATATGTTGGAATCAAGGTTAGATAATGTTGTATATAGATTAGGTTTTGGCTCAACAAGATCAGAATCTAGACAACTTGTTAATCACAAAAATATACAAGTTAANGGTGATATTGTAAATATAGCNTCATATCAAGTAAGTCCTAAAGACAAAATATCAGTTAGNGACAGCAAAAANGATCAACTAAGAATTAAACTNGCAATTAGTTTNGCTGAAANTAGAGGGTTTAGTGATTGGGTTGAAGTAGATACAAAAAATCTTAAGGGAACATTTATGAGAAATCCAGAAAGAAAGGAATTGCCTTCTGAAATAAATGAATCGTTAATCGTAGAATTATACTCAAAATAGGTGATACATGAACAAAAATGACTTTCTAAAACCAAAACTTGTAGACATTGAAATGTTAAATCCATCTCATGCTAAAATAACAATCGAACCTCTTGAAAGAGGTTTTGGNCATACTCTTGGTAATGCTTTAAGAAGAGTTTTATTATCATCTCTTCCAGGTAGTGCNGTNACNGAAGTTACTATTGAAAATATTTTGCATGAGTATAGNACAATTGAGGGTGTTCAAGAGGATGTGCTCGAGATATTACTAAATATTAAAAAATTAGCTTTAGTATTGCATGAAAAAGAAAGTGCAGAAATTACCCTAAGAAAAAAAGGATCGGGTCCAGTATTAGCATCGGATATAACTGATAATCCTGATTTGGAAATTAAAAATCCTGATTTCTGTATTGCAAATATTACAAATGAAAAAACTGAACTTGTGATTAACATGACTGTAACAACTGGGAGAGGTTATCAACAAGCACAAAAAAGGAAATTTAATGAACAAGAAGATCTTGGTATTGGAAAAATGCAGTTAGACGCATCATATAGTCCGGTTTTACAAGTAACATACAATGTTGATACAGCAAGAGTAAAACAAAGAACAGATCTTGATAAACTTATTATAGATTTAAAAACAAATGCAACAATTGAACCTGAAGATGCTATAAGAAAAGCAGGACAGATCTTAAGAGATCAATTAGAAGTCTTTACTTACCTAGAAGTAAAAGAGGAGATGGTTGAAGATAATGATGGGCCTCAAATAGATCCAGTATTGCTCAGACCTGTTGATGATTTAGAGCTAACCGTTAGATCAGCAAATTGCTTGAAAGCTGAAAACATCTATTATATTGGTGATTTAGTCCAAAGAAGCGAAAATGAACTGCTTAAAACCCCAAATTTAGGCAAGAAATCGTTGACTGAAATAAAAGATGTGCTTGCAACGCATAGTTTATCTCTGGGAATTAAGCTTGAAGATTGGCCGCCTAAAACTGTGGAAAAAAGATCATGAGACATAGAAAAAGCGGAAGACAGCTAAATAGAAATTCATCACATAGAAAAGCTTTGATGAAGAATCTAACGTTATCGTTATTTGAATATGAAAAGATAACAACTTCGCTACCAAAAGCAAAAGAACTTAGAAGAGTTGCAGAACCATTGATAACTCTTGCTAAAGAAGACACGCTTATACGTAGAAGATTGGCATACTCAAAAATACAAAGTAAAAAATTAGTCAAAAAATTATTTGAAGAATTAGGACCTAGGTTCAAAAATAGACCAGGGGGCTATCTTAGAATTTTGAAAGCAGGNAATAATCTTGGNGATAACTCACCTCAGGCATATATTGAGCTTACAGATTNAAATNTTAANTAGTTAAGTTTTTTGCTCAGAAACATTCCGGTATATGATTTTTTATTTTTTGCAACTGTCTCAGGAGTNCCTTCTGATATAATTTCCCCNCCACCTGAACCTCCTTCAGGTCCGAGATCTATTATCCAATCTGCAGTTTTAATAACCTCAAGATTATGTTCTATGATAATTAATGTATTACCNCGATCTTTTAATTTATTTAAAACTTGGAGNAATTTAGCAACATCATGGAAATGCAANCCTGTAGTAGGTTCATCTAGCACATATAAGGTTTTACCNGTATCTCTTCTTATTAATTCTTTTGCTAACTTAATTCTTTGAGCTTCTCCGCCAGATAGCGTCGTTGCATTCTGTCCAAGCTTAATGTACGAGAGCCCTACTTCATTTAATATTTCTAATTTTTTTCTAATAATAGGAATATTTTCGAAGAACTCTAGCGCCTCGGCAACTGTAAAATTCAAAACATTATTAATATTTTTNNNTTTATATAGAATTTCTAAAGTCTGAGGATTATACCTTTGGCCATTACATTTATCACACTTAACATANACATCTGATAAGAAGTGCATTTCAACTCTTATCACACCATCACCTTCACAAGCTTCACATCTTCCTCCCTTAACATTAAAACTAAATCTACCAGCTTTATATCCCCTAGATTTTGCTTCGGGAGTTTGTGAAAATAATTCTCTTATATGTGTAAATATCCCTGTGTAAGTTGCNGGATTAGATCTCGGAGTCCTACCAATAGGACTTTGATCTATCTCAATAATTTTATCTATGTTTTCGAGACCNTCTACTTTNTGACAGGCGACTTGTGAGTTATCTTTATCTAAAAAGTCNTTATAGATATACTCAAATAGAACATTATTTATTAAACTAGATTTTCCTGATCCTGATACACCAGTTACACACGTCATTAATCCAACCGGTATACTAACATTAATATTTTTTAAATTATTTAAAGTTGCTTTATATATCTCAAGAACTTTTTTATTATTAAATTTAACCCTTTTTTCAGGTATTTTAATTTCTTTTTTACCAGATATGTATTGCCCCGTTAGTGATGCCTTATTTTTCTTTATGCCTACTGGTTCACCTGAATATACGATCATACCACCTAAATCACCAGCTCCTGGACCAACATCAACAATATGATCTGATGCTAAAATAGTATCCTCGTCATGTTCTACAACAATTACAGTATTACCAAGTCCTTTTAGATCTTTAAGGGTTTTTAGCAACTTATCATTATCTCTTTGATGGAGACCAATCGATGGTTCATCCAGTATATACATAACTCCAACAAGCCCAGAGCCAATTTGACTTGCTAATCTAATTCTTTGAGCTTCTCCCCCAGATAAAGTTTCGGCACTTCTATCAAGAGTTAGATAAGTCAAGCCTACGTTATTTAAGAAGCTTAACCTAGACGTGATTTCCATAATTATTTTTTCAGAAACTTCTCGCTTCATACCTTTCAATTGTAATTTTGAAAAAAACTTATAGGACTCTTCAATTGTTAAAGAGGTTATATCGCTTATTGACTTATTTGAAATAAATACATTACGGCTTTTTTCATTTAATCTTGTTCCTGAACATGTTTCGCATTTATGTATACTCAAGTATTTTGAAAGTCTTTCTTTAGCTGAGTATGATCCTCTTTCATACTGTTTTGAAAGTTTATTTAATATTCCTTCCCATTTTTCTTTTTTAATAACATAGTCATTTTGATCTCTTCTTCCATATCTAACATATTTCATTTCAATTACATCCTTTTCACTCCCATAAAAAAGGATTTTTTTAAATGTTTTTGGTAATTTACGATATGGTGCACTTAAGTCGACTTTATAATGATCTGACAGTGATCTTAATAGTAAACTATAGTAAGCACTCTTATCATCCCATCCATATATTGCTCCTTTTAACAAACTTAATTCTTGATTAACTATAATTTTACTTGGATCAAAAGACTCTTTCACCCCTAAGCCATCACAAGATTCACAGGCGCCTGCAGGACTGTTAAATGAGAACAATTTAGGCTCTAGTTCACCAATCGTATATCCACAATGAGGACATGAGAATTTTGTCGAAAAAATATCTTGAACCTTATTATCATCCATATCCAAAATATAAATAATACCATTAGAAATATCTGAGGATGTTTCTAAGGACTCAGAGATTCTCTGTTTATTATCAAGATTGATTTTTAATCTGTCGACTACTAATTCAATATTATTTTTCTTTTTAGGGTTAATTAGATGATTTAATAAATGTTTTGAAACATCAGCTATATCTACGATTTCATCATTTATTCTAATCCTTCTATATCCTTGATTTGAAAATGATTCTATAAGCTTGATATGTTCACCTTTCTGATTTTTCACTATAGGAGATAATATCATTAGTTTTTTATCTAAATATCCATGCAAGAGTTTATTCGTCATATCAGAAATTGACATAGCTTCTAGATTGACAAGATGATCAGGACATCTCGGCGATCCAACTCTTGCATATAATAATCTTAAGTAGTCATAAATTTCCGTTACAGTACCAACAGTTGATCTTGGATTATGTGAAGATGATTTTTGCTCAATTGATATAGCTGGTGATAGCCCCTCGATACTATCAACATCAGGTTTATCCATCATTGCAAGAAATTGTCTTGCATACGATGATAATGACTCCATATATCTACGCTGACCTTCTGCAAAAATTGTGTCAAATGCAAGTGAAGATTTACCTGAGCCTGACAAACCAGTTATTGTCACAAGTTTATTTCTGGGTATCTCTAGATTAATATTTTTAAGATTATGAGTCCTTGCGCCTTTAACAAAAATATTCTTTTTCATGTTAAAGAAATGATATCATCAAATACTTAGAATTAAATCATTTACGTGAGAGAATTATGACAATAACAATTTTAAAGTGGTTAAGTAGTTTGTCTGTATTAATCGGGGTGCTTTGTACCAATCTAAATATATATCCTTTTAATATCTATTTTCAATCAGTTGGAGCAACGAGTTGGGTTTTGCTAAGTTTCTATATTAATGATAGATCATTAATGCTAAATTTTCTGCCACAATTACCTTTGTTTGCGATAGGATATTATTTACTATTNTCAGCATAGTTAATAAATAAAACATAGCTTTTATTTATGATAATTATGATTAAATTGTATGAATTATATACNTTCTTTTAAATTATNCCTATCCGTGAGATAATATTTGGGTTATAGTTAAAANCTCACTAGTAACTTTAAATGAGANGATATGTCAGTAAATAAAGTAATATTGTTGGGAAGGGTTGGAGTAGACCCCGAAGTTAAATACATGCCTAGCGGAAACGCTGTGCTTAATTTATCTCTTGCTACTAGCAGAAAATTTAAAAACCAAGAATCAGGTGCTTATGAAGATAAAACAGAGTGGCACAGAGTGGTTTTTTTTAATAAGCCTGCTGAAACTATCGGTCAATATGTAAAGAAAGGCCAGCAATTATATGTTGAGGGTCGACTACAGACAAGAAAATGGCAAGATAAGGATGGAGTAGAAAAATACTCAACCGATATTATTTCTGATAATTTCACATTTGTTGGATCTAAGTCTGATTCAACTGGTGAAGCACAATATGACAATCAATCGCAAAAAAGTGATGATTTTAATCAAAGCGTTTCATCTAATCAAGATGATGATGTCCCATTCTAGAGTAGATGCTAGAAAATAAGAAATTTTTCATAAAAACTCATGGCTGTCAGATGAATGAATATGATTCTGAAAAATTGGGGAATATTTTAAAAAAAAATTTAAAAATGATAGAGACAAAAGATTTCGAGGAAGCCGACTTACTCCTTTTAAATACTTGTTCCATAAGAGAGAAAGCCCAAGAAAAAGTATTTCATCAACTTGGAAGATGGAAGAAACTTAAAAATAAAAAACCAGAATTATTGATTGCCGTTGGTGGTTGCGTAGCATCTCAGGAAGGTCGACAATTAAGATCTAGAGCTCCNGAGATAGATATCATATTTGGCCCGCAAACTATTCATAGATTGCCATCAATGCTTAGAGCATCACTNAAGAATAAATCAAAAGTGGAGATAGATGTTAGCTTCCCTGAAATTGAGAAATTTGACTATCTACCTACACTTTCGAATAACAATGTTTCATCATACTTATCCATTATGGAGGGNTGCAGCAAATATTGTACGTTTTGCGTAGTTCCTTATACTCGAGGTGAAGAATTTAACAGAGGTATAGATAGTATACTATATGAAGCACAGCAACTCATTAATCAGGGTATTAAAGAAATTATATTTCTAGGTCAAAATGTAAATGCATATAAATCTAGAAATTTTAATGGTGATCATATATCTTTTGCNGATTTAATAAAATATGTATCTTGCATGCCAGGTGTTGAAAGATTAAGATATACAACTTCACATCCGATAGATTTCTCTGATGATTTAATCCAAGAATATAANAATACTAAGCTAGCCAATAATCTGCACTTGCCTATACAATCAGGATCAGACAGGATATTATCAAGGATGAAGAGAAAGCATACAACNTTGGAATATAAAAATATTATAAGAAGAGTTAGNGAGATAAGGCCAGATATTAATCTGACATCTGACTTTATAGTNGGATACCCCGGAGAGACTGATGCTGAGTTTCAAACTACTATGGATTTTATATCTGAAGTAAATTTCAGTGATGCTTATAGTTTTATTTATAGTCCTAGACCAGGTACCCCCGCTTCTCTTGAGAGAGATAATGTAAGTTATGACATAAAATTAAAAAGGCTNGATCAATTAAAAGATCTAATTAGTTATCAATCAAAAAAATACTCAGAAAAAATGTTGGGGAAAACTGAATCTGTGCTGGTTGAGGGGATATCAGTGAAAAGAAAAAATGAAGTCTTTGGAAGAACAGATAATAATAAAGTTGTAAATTTTCGAGGTGATGACACCCTTATTGGTAACTTAATAGATGTAAATATAGATGAAATTAGAGGTAATACNTTNCATGGNACTCTAAGCAATCCATGCGTNAATACTAANAATNATTATGAGCAAAAAATATTTTGACTGAAAAATTAACTCATCAAAATCTAGTNCTACAGCCTCAAGATAATGTTAGNTTAGCAAATCTTTGNGGTCTNCTNGANGAGAANTTAAGACAGATNGAGTCATATATGAANGTTCAGATTTCAAATAGAGGNAATACNTTTATTATAAANGGNCATAAGGATATNGTNNCTTTAACATCAGAATTAATNGAAAAACTATATGATATTTCAAGAGAAGAGGAGTTAACATCAAAACAATTGCATATGTATATGAATAATACTAATGATAATGGATCTACTGCAAGTGATGAGACAACAACAAATGAAGAAAGCATAATTAAATGCAGGAAACTCACAATAAGGCCAAAGTCTAAATCTCAGCAAGAGTATATAAGAGGTATATTTAATAAAGATTTATCTTTTGGTATTGGATCTGCAGGAACAGGGAAAACATATCTAGCTGTAGCTTGTGCGGTATACTTTTTAGAAAAAGATTTAGTTAAAAAAATATTTCTTGCGAGACCTGCAATTGAGGCTGGTGAAAAATTAGGTTTTTTACCAGGAGATTTATCTGAAAAAGTAAACCCTTATCTTCAACCAATATATGATGCTTTATATGAAATAATGGGTTTTGATAGAGTAAACAAATTAATAGAAAAAAAGGTAATAGAAATAGCCCCGTTAGCATATATGAGAGGAAGAACATTAAATGATGCCTTTATAATTCTTGATGAAGGACAAAATACTACTATTGCTCAAATGGAA
>PAOX01000040.1 GCA_002710085.1 Fidelibacterota bacterium | reverse complement strand
TAATAGGACATTGCTTAGCATAAATCCGGTTACCGAGGCTGCCCAACCTGAATAAGAATTTAGCATTGAGACCACAACAGGCATATCGGCTCCGCCAATAGACGCAACAAGATGAATCCCAAATATAAAAGAAATAATTAACATAATTATGAGTGGGTTCAATGCAAGATCAATGGTTTCCGCTGTAACAAATTTAGACCCATAAAAGATAACTGCCATTACCATTATTAAATTCAAATAATGTTTAGCAGGCAATAAAAGAGGATTGCCAGATATTCTGCCACTGAGTTTACCAAAAGCCACTAAAGATCCAGAAAATGTAACCATACCAATAAAAATCCCTAAATAAATCTCTATGGAATGAATTGTTTTTTCAATTCCAAAATATTCAACAGCCGGGTTAATAAAATTTACAAGACCTACCAGAACAGCAGCTAAACCTACGAGACTATGAAGAATTGCAACTAGCTCAGGCATCTCTGTCATCTTAACTCTTCTTGATAATACAAGGCCTATGGAGCCACCAAGAAGAATCAAGATTATCATTAGACTATAATTACCTGAAACTTGCGGGCCAAATATAGTTGCAACTACAGCAATGAGCATTGCTGCTATACCATACTGATTACCTCGACTTGATGTTTCTGGGTTGCTTAAACCGCCTAATGTAAGGATAAATAAAACTGCCGATACTATGTATAGAGCCCTGACAACTTCCATATTAAATATTTCTATATTCATTTTTTAAACATGCCTAACATTCTTTTTGTTACAGCAAAACCTCCAAAAATATTTATACTCGCAATAAAAATTGCCAATCCTGAGAAAATTAACGAGAGTATGTCAGTTGAAGATATCTGTGTGAGGGCTCCAATTATTATTATACTACTAACTGCATTTGTTACAGACATTAATGGTGTGTGTAATGAGGCGGTTACATTCCATATAACCATATAACCTATAAAACACGATAAAACAAATACCGTAAAATGATTCATAAATGATTCTGGAGCAAATGCACCAACCAAGAATAATGAAAATATTGCAATCAATCCAGGAATATAAGAATGTTTTCTTTCTAGAATAGGTTTTGTTATTTCAGGTTTTATATCTTTTTTCTTAGGTGCTATAGAAACTTGTATTTTTGGCGGTGGGTAGGTAATCTCGCCATTTTTAATGATAGTCATTCCTCTAATAACATCATCTTCCATATTAATGTCTATTACACCATCGTTATTAGGAGTTAGTTCATCTAAAATGTGATATAAATTATTTGCATATAACTCACTAGATTGAGATGGAAGTCTTGAAGGTAAATCTGTGTAACCAATAATCTTAATTCCATTATATTCAAATACTTCATCAGGTTTACATAATTCACAATTACCACCTTGTTGAGATGCTAGATCAACAATTACAGATCCTGGTTTCATTAAAGAAACCATTTCCTTTGTAATTAGCTTAGGAGCTTCTTTTCCAGGTATAAGTGCGGTAGTTATAATTATATCCACGTCTTTGCATTGATTCTTAAAAAGAGACATTTCAGCCTCAATGAATTCTTTACTCATAACTCTTGCATAGCCATCACTACTAGAACCATCTTCATCAAGATTAACTGTTAAAAATTCTCCGCCAAGGCTTTCAACTTGCTCTTTGACTTCTGGTCTTGTATCAAAGGCTTTAACAATTGCACCAAGACTTGTTGCGGTGCCAATAGCTGATAATCCTGCAACGCCTGCACCTATAATTAAAACATTTGCTGGAGCTATTTTACCCGCAGCAGTTATTTGACCTCCAAAAAATCTGCCAAAAGCATGAGCAGCTTCAATGACAGCTCTTGAACCTGCAATATTTGCCATAGATGATAATGCATCCATCTTTTGAGCACGAGATATTCTTGGAACTGAATCCATTGATAAAACATTAACATTATCTTTTGCGCACTTTTTTAATAAATCAGAATGTGTGGAAGGAGAAAAAAACGACAGTAGAGTTTGATTTTTAGAGAGTTTATTTACTTCATCTAGGTTTGGTTTATTAATTTTAAGTACAATGTCACAAGACCAAATTTTATTCGTATCAGAAATGATTGCGCCCGCTTCCACATATTCGCTATCATAAAAACTAGCATCTGTGCCAAGTCCTTTTTCTACTAAAACGTTATAACCAAGTTTGAGAATTTTAGAAACAACTTTAGGGGTAACTGCTACTCGTTTATCCCGAGAATCGCTTTCTTTTAATATACCAATATCCATATATTTTTATATTAAAACATGCATGTGATTTTTATACAAAATATATTTTTGTCTACGCTAAATATTGTTATGATTTACATAGAGATTTAATAAATCAGGAAGGAAATGAAAGTATCAGATTACAATTTAATATTAATTCTCACCGGAATGATTTTAGGTCTTGCAGGTCAATTCTATAATGATATGAACTTAGTATCACTTGGGCTTGTTGTATTTCTATATTCATTGTATCGCATGTATATCAAACCTAGATAATTAAATCATTATCATTCAAATACAAAATATAATTGATTTTTCTATATATATTATAATATTTATCAATGATCTTGGAAAATCAATGATTTATATTACATATCATAATTGCTAACAGTATTTATTTTAGTGTAATATTAGATTATGACTAAAGAGTATATTTTAAAGGGGCTAGGTAATCGAAATCTAAACATTATGTTTGGTGATTTCTGCTATTATAATCGTCATACGTTACATGAAAGATACACTCCGCTTGGAATTGGAATCATTGCTCAGTACACAAAAGAACAATTTGGTGAAGATGTTCAAGTATCTATTTATAAAAGCATTGATAAATTTCTAGATACTGCTAAAGAAAAAGCTCCAGATGTTATTGGATTGTCAGTATATTATTGGAACATGGCGCTAAACAAATATGTCGTTAATCGTATACGTGAAATGTATGGAAAAGATGTCTTAATTGTTTTGGGCGGACCGAGTATAGATAATGATGTTAATGAACAACATAAATTTTTATCAAAAGAATTCCCTCTAGCTGATGCTGTAATAATAAATGAAGGAGAGATTGGATTTCAAAATATAATTGAAAAGTTATTTGATAGTAGAGATAGTTTATTTAAAGCACCGATAGATGGGGTTCATTTTCTAAGCAATGGTGAAGTCATACAAGGATTGGCGGTCGGAACAAATATAGACTTATCAACTGTAGGTTCACCGTATTTGTCAGGACTGATGGATGAGTTTATGAATTCAGATTATCAACCTTTAGTGCAAACCTCGCGTTTTTGTCCTTATACTTGTGCGTTCTGTGTATCAGGTAAATTGAGAGGTAAACTTAGAGGTTATCCAATAGAACAAGTTGCGGAAGAACTTAAATATGTTTCTAAAAAGTATGCAGATCGTCCGCATCATACCATGTTTATTGCTGATGAAAATTTTGGAATCTTAAAAAGAGATGTTGAAATAGCTGATCTTATAAAAAAATGCAATGTTGATTATGGTTTCCCAAAGAAAGTATTTTTTTATAATGACAAGCGTTTTAAAGAAACATCTAGAAAAGTAATTGAAATATTAGGTGATATTAATCAAGGAGGATTAGTACTCTCTTTGCAAACAGAAAATCCAGAGACATTGAAAGCAATTAATCGAAGAAATGTTACAGATGAGGAGATAGATGATGCGATTAAATGGGCTAGTTCTCTCAATATATCAACTTCCACAGAGTTGATCTTTGGTATGCCACACGATACTAAAGATAGTTTCGTGAATCTGTTAGATCGTTCTGTTGAAAGGGGATTTGATCAAGTTTGGTGTCACAATCTATTTTTAATGGATGGAATTGAATTGAATCGTCCTGACGCTAGAAATAAATTTGGGATAAAAACAAAATATAGACAACTTGGTACAAACTATGGTTCTCATGAAAATACATTTTTAGCAGAGTATGAAGAAGTTGTAACGTCATGTAACTCTTTTACTTATGAGGATTTTTTAGAGATAAGAAATCTTAATTTTATGTACTATACGGTATTCTCGCTAAATTTTCAACGTTGGTTTTTTCATTTTATTAGAAGATCCGGTGTTAAGTTATCAGAATTCTTTTTAAACTTTATTAAGCCTGATAGGAATGAAAGTTGGCCAAATGGATACTTAAAATTTCTAGATGATTTAAAAGATACAATAGAAGGAGAGCTTCATGACAAACCTAGTGATGTTATTAAAAAAGCTAATATGATATATAAAAAAAATAATAATGATGTTGGGGACCCATCGCGCATAAATGTCAATATGGGGGCTAGATTAATTTATCAGGAAGATAGTTGGATAAAGGAAGTATTTTTGCATCATCTAAAGAAAATATCTTCAGAAATCTTAACAGACCAAGATATCAAGTTAGCAAATTCTCTAATAGATTTAGCTCTCAATGAAAGAATTGATTTAAAAAACGTAACAGATAAAAAACCAATGAATTTTTCATATGACATAATTGAATGGAGGAAGATTAAGTTTAAAATTCCATTACAAGATCTAAAAATGCAAAAAGCAAGAAATATAAAATTTCTAATGGATTCTGATAGACTTGCTCAAATTGATAGTTTTCAAAAAAGATTTGGCGAAAGTAATGATAATGATTTTTATTATGCTGCCGTTGATTTTATTACGCCGCGTTCTTGCTTAAATCACGTTCTAAGTTATAAATAATTATTTTACTTGAGATTTCTTTTTATCACCAAACATATGTTTTTCGTAATTGTCACGAGGGCTATATGTCCTAGAAATAAAGTTAGGCTTAGGAGCACGAAAACCTTTAATTGAGCAATCGTTCCACATACCTACTTGAGAAAATCTAATTTCGTCTGATGAATTATGACCAGATCTATGGAAAAGAAGCGGATCAAAAAATAATACATCACCTACGCTCATAGCCAAATCAAGTTGTTCATATTTGTTAACCACATTTTCATCAATAAGAATTCGCGTTGCATATCCATCCTTCTCATCTTCCCAATTTTGTTTTGCTATTCCATGTTTATGCGAACCAGGACAAACTTTAATAGTCCCATTTTCTATAGTTGAATTTCTTATCACTGGTGACCAGGTTTGTATAAATTTAAAGTCAGGATATGTATGAAATATTTCTTGATGCCAACCTGCTCTTCTTTTTTCATCTTCAGGCCAATCCATTCTAATACGATGTGTCGTGCTATATAGAGTCGAGCTTTTTTGTAGTGACAAAATATCTCTAGAAATTTCTTCTATCTTGGAGTTACTGACTAATCTAAAAAATGTTGAGCAATATGCGACGGTATCATAAATTTCACCTAATAAATCTCTATCATATTCTAATAAGGAAAAAAGTACTCTGTCTAATTCACTTATGTCATTTGGAAAATTACAGTCATCAATATTTTTAGGAATATAATCNAGTTTTATTTTATTTCTATTGANTGCTGAAAGAGATAAATCATAAAAGATAAAAAATAGTTCTTCATGTACAGACAATGGTGTTACTGATTTTTCAATATGATATCCATTTGTAATAAAATCTTTAAGCATAATTNTCACATGTAATTACTTTTATTCTAGAAGAATAAATTTATTTTGTCTATTATAAAAAATGATTTTTAGATGAAACTTGATGTAATATTGTTATAATTTAGTTATGAATAAAATACTCGCTTCTTTGTTTCTTATCATTTTCTTCGTTAATCCATCATATTCAGAGGATAATATNAGGCTTCTAGAAATTTCAAAAAACTTAAATGAACCATGGGGAATGACATTTATTGACGATAATAATTTATTGATTACAGAAAAAACTGGTGAGATAATACGTATCGATATAGAAACGGGAAAAAAATTTTCCATAGATCATGAATTAGATTTTTTTTATTATGGTCAAGGTGGACTTTTAGATATTTTATATAAAGATGGTTATGTTTATGTAACATATTCAGAAGATAGAGAACAAGGAAAATCTTCAACATCAATAGCTAAAGGTTTATATAACGATAATAGAATCATATTTAAAAATATTTTTAGAGCTGAACCTCCAATAAGTAGCGGTTATCACTTTGGTTCAAGAATTGTAATAAAAAATAATCATTTGTTTGCATCTATTGGTGAACGCGGTGGAGGGATGATTGCTCAAGATGTCACGAATCATCCGGGTAGTATTATTAGAATTCACTTAGATGGTGCTATACCAAAAGATAATCCAAAATTTATTAATAAACCAGATTGGCTACCAGAAGTTTATCAAATTGGAATTAGAAATCCTCAAGGTATGTATTTATCTCCATTTAACAAAAAAGTTTATATTTCAAATCATGGCGCTAAAGGCGGTGATTTTTTTGGTGAAGTTAAGTTTGGCGAAAACTATGGTTGGAAAATTATAGGTTGGGGAGGAAAAAATTACATTGGCACATCTATTGGGGACGGGAGCGCTTGGAAACCTGGGTTTACTAAACCATTATGGACCTGGACACCATCTATTGCGGTTTGTAATATTTTAATATACAANGGAGAACTATATCCGGAATGGAACGGTGATGTACTCGTAACATCTCTAAAATATAAAACGCTATATAGGCTTAATTTTGAAAATAATGAAGTTAAAAGNCAAGATATTATATTTAAAGATCGTATTGGAAGACTTCGAGATATAGAAGTCAACAGCAAGGGTGAAATATTCTTGATTAATGCCGATAGTAATGCAAGCTTATGGAAACTAGAGAAATTTTAGAATTTTAAATGAATATATATTTTAAAAGGAGAGTTATATGTATAAACTAATTAATGGCATGATATTATTTATAATTCTTGCTCCAAATCTTTATGCTGATANTTATATTGCAACAAGACAAGAATTATGGTTCTCTGATTCTAGTTATTATAAAACTTCGCATCATATAAAAATTGGAAAGAGTGTTGTTTTAAAAGACTATAAATTCTTTGGCGAGGTAGGAATTGGTGAGGATATCAATGAAGGTACGCCAGTTGGCTCAGGAGCTTCATTTGATTACCTTAGATTTGGCATNAGTAAAGTTTTTTTTGATGCTTTGAGAATTAATATCAACTATCGTAGTAAAATGAAATCTGCTGATAGAGATCTTAATTGGATTGTTGTAAATACGAAGTATAAATTTTAAAAAGAATAATTANATATTTTAGAGAGATAAAATGATGGAAATTAATTATGAAAACTTGATAAGTCAGTGGCATAAAGATAGGAATCTGATAGATGGCAGTACAGATAAAGATCAGTATATGAAATTAATTCAAGAGGCCGGTGAATTATCAGATAGCTTATGTAAGGGAAATGATATTCGTGATGATATTGGAGATATATTAGTTGTTTTAATTAATATTATGAAAAGAAATAACTTAACAATAAATGAATGCCTGTCAATTGCCTATGCTGACATTAAAGATCGCAAAGGAAAGATGGTTGATGGTATTTTTATAAAAGAAGGCGATAAATAATAAATCAATTAAGTAGGCATCTCATCGCTTAAGGCCTTAAACAGAATAATAATCATAGTATCCATTTATTTTTTTAAGTATAGTTGATAATGAATCTGATTTAATAATTTCAGANCGTTGTAATAAATATTTATTTGTTTTCTCGGTATTTTTTCCTTTAATGCTAGATGCTGCATAATCATATCCTATTGACTTTAAAATACTCAAAACATATTGATTATACGCACCATGCGGGTAAGAGATTCCTGAGATTTTATTTCCAATCATATTTTCTATTATTTTTTTACTTTCTGATAATTCATAAAATATCTTTTCATTAGTTATTGTGTTTAATCTAACATGATTATAAGAATGACTCCCAATTTCGCAATTATCTAAACAAGATAGAGATTTAATGTCATCAGTCGATAGATANCCTTTTGTATCTAAGGTGCTAGTTGTTACATATAATGTAAAAGGTATATTATATTTATTTAATATCTCAATAGCCTCNAAGTTATCTTTATAACCATCGTCAATCGTGATTGATAGAGTGTCTATATTATAATTTTTATATTCATTAATATTTATTATCTTATAATTATCCATGTAAAATTTAATATGTTCTTTAAATTGCGGTATATCAATACTAAAACCATATGTATCATGTTTATATTTTGTTCCAAAAGCATGATAGATTAAAGCTCTATTGCCAGGGATTTGAGTGAATTTACGATATAAATTATAGTAAAAAAAACCTAGAGTTTCTTTTGCAGTATTTTTAAAAAGTTTCTTAATAAACATGTACTTATTATAGTACAATAGCTCCTATATCGGAATGGGATAATTATGACTAATAAAATAGAGAANAACTTNAAGTTNTGGGGACATAATTGTTTCAGCATAGAATCAAANNAAACNCTNCTNATNACAGANCCATGGTTTTCTAAATCAGGTGCTTTCTTTGGTAGTTGGTTCCAATATCCAAAAAATCATCATCTACAAGATGATATTTTAAATCTAATCAATAAATATAAAGATATAAATATCTTTATTTCTCATGAACATCAGGATCATTATGACAAAGNGTTTTTATCTAAAATAAATAAAAGAGCTAAATTACTTATACCTAGCTANAAAGATAAGTCTTTTAAAAATGACTGTTTAAGTCTTGATTTGAAAGTAGATGAAATAAAAGATGCAGAGAAAATCTATCTAAATAAAAATTTTTGGATAAAACCTTACATAAGTCATATAGGCATAAATCATGATTCAGCTNTATTNATATCTACTGATAAATTNAATTTCTTTAATCAAAATGATTGTAAAATTTTTGATAGACTCGAAGAAATTAGCGAAACTATTGATTATTATTCAGTACAATATTCAGGAGCAACTTGGCATCCATCAAATTTTATTCTTTCAGACATAAGAAAAAANGAAATTTCTTTTAAAAAAGTTTCTAATAAGTTAAATAGTGTTTTAAATGGTATCAATAAATTAAAACCNAAATATTTTCTTCCTGCAGCTGGTCCAGCAATTTTTCCATATTTAAAAGAAAATCTATCATTTGGAGTTGATAATATATTTATTCATCAAAATTATCTAAATGATTATTTAAAAAATAATTCTATAAATACTGCTCTATATCTAAGGCCTGGAGAAAATCTTGANACTACTAAAATTATGCCTATACNGCCTCCATCTAATAATAATGAAATAGTAGAATATAAGAAAGATACAATTGATNTATGGGATCAATTGGATTTAAGCTTTGACAGAAGTTTATTAGAAAAATCAATATTTGATAGGTTAGAAAGAATAAAAGATATTGATATTATTAATACACCAATACTAATTTTTAATTTTGAAAACAACTTTAATGATAAGGATTACCTAAATAATAAAAAAATCTTTATAGACTTATCTAATAAGAAAATATTGTCTGAATTTAAATATGATGCTCCATATGAAGAAATTATTGCGGATAAGCAATATTTTGCTCTTATGCACTCTAATCAAAGATGGCAGAATGTATATTTATCTCTTAGAGCAAAAGTTTTACGAGAACCTGATATATTTAGTAATGATTTAAATATTTTTCTTTTTTCTGATGTTGAAAATATAAGAGAGAATTTTATCGTTACACGTAATATATCTAATGAGAGAGTTAAAATTAAGAATAAAAAAGGTGAGATATATGAAATCAATAGATACTGCCCACATAATGGAGCAGACCTTTGTAATGCTGAAATTAATTCAGATAACTATCTTNTCTGTCCTAGACATGGATGGAAATTTGATTTAAATAATAAAGGAGATGATAAATTATCGAAAACCAGTATCAATTCAAAGAAGTTAACCTAATAAAAGATATATTTCATAAATAATTAACAATTTATGATAGTATCACCATAAGTATTTTTAGAAAAATTATTATATGGATATTTTCGAATTAATCTTAATTTTTGTATTATCAATATTTCAATCTATATTTGGAGTAGGTTTATTAGTTTTTGGAACCCCCGCCTTCTTATTAATTGGTTATAGTTTTTTTGATATAATAAACATCTTACTTCCTTTTTCAATTACTATAAGTTTTTTACAAATAATCTTAAGCAAAGAGAGGAATATGGATTTTCAATCTAACTTGATTATATACTGTATACCACCACTAATATTTGCATTAATATTTTTGATAAATTATGAAAATAGAATAAATTTCATTATTTTAATGTCTTTGACAATTATAATTTTTTCTCTGATAAATTTATTCAAAAATAAGAATAAGATTGTATTCAATAATAATCCAACTAAGCTAAAAATTAATTTAGTTTTATTAGGTTTCATACATGGTTTGACAAATCTTGGAGGGAGTTTTTTAACATTAATTGCAACAGATATGAGCACTAAAAAATCATCTATAAGATATAATATTGCTAGTGGTTACCTAATNCTTGGTATTATGCAGCTATTATTTGTAAATTTATTTCATAAAGTCTTAGATCTTTATATTTTATATTATTTATTCATTCCAATTATATGTTTTTTTATCTCTCAAAGATTCTATCAAGGTATTGATAATAAATATTTTTATAAGATATTGAATATCATAATATTAATATACGGTTTATATATATTTTTCAACAATATCTAATCTTTGATTTATTTATTGAGAAAGAAATTCTCTTATTTGTGAATTAAAAATGAAATCAGAAATCTTTAGGGATTTTGTTAAATAGAGGCCATCTAAAGATATTACCCTACTCAAGGCGACATATGTTTGACCATGAGCAAATGCCCCTAAATCCATATCTATAATAATACTATCAAACGTCTGACCTTGNCATTTATGTATAGTAGCTGCCCAAGCTAATTTTAAAGGATATTGTGTAAAAGTTGCACTAACTGATGTGGTTATTTTATTATTCGCTATTTTATATTCAAATCTTTCCCATTTTTCTTTTTCTAGTTTGTATACTTTATCTTTAACTTTAATATGTATTTCAGTATTTGAAAGCTTATGTATTATGGCTAATGTACCATTAACCCAGTTAGTTCCATTTTTAACTAACATAACTTGTGCACCAATTTTTAATTTGAGATTTTTATCTACTGGATTACCAGAATATTTTCCATCTACCTCAGCTTCATATGAGTATTCTTTAGAATTTATATTTTTTAGATTAATACTATTGATCGCATTAACTTTATGATTATTAGTAGACAAAGTTAACATTTCATCTGGTATAACAAAATCATCATCAACGACTCTTTCATTGAATATTCGTAAATCATTGTCATTCAAAGTGGCGTTCCTGGCTTTATCTAATAAACTAATAAGCTCCTTATCATTTTGTCTATAAACATGTGTAAGTTCAAATTTAACTAACTCAATCTTGTTAATAACATTAGAATTAAAAAAGAACTGACCATCAGGATATAACTTATTCATAACATCTTCTTCATCACTAGTAATCACTGGTGGTAGTTGGTACAGATCGCCTATTAGAATAATCTGAATTCCACCAAAAGGTCTGTTGTTACCTTTTGTAAGCTGAAGAGTTAGATCAATTGCATCAATGATGTCAGGTCTCAACATAGATGCTTCATCTATTATTATAGCGTCAATTTTATTTATTAATCTTTTATTATAGTGTTTTTTAATATCATTAATAGTAATTACATGGAATGGTAGATTAAAAAAAGAATGAATTGTTTTCGCCTCCACATTTAATGCTGCAATAGCTGTTGGTGCTAATATTACTATTTCTTTTTTGGATTTCCGCTTTATATAACGTATCAATGAAGATTTACCTGTCCCAGCCTTCCCTGTAACAAAGAGGTTTTTATTAGATTTTTCGAATAAAGATATAATTTCCTTAAAATCTTCATTGAGATGGAAATTTTTATTCATTGTTTAATGTAGAATAAATTGGAGTAATTTTGTAAATTCAAATATTGCTAAGAATATAGCTACTAAAGAACAAAAGAATATTACAACTATCAAGGGGGGTATAAGTTCTGGTCTTGTAGACGCTAATAGTTTAATTAATATTTTTTCAATTATTCTTTGAAGATAATAAATAATATTTCCGAACACTAAGGCTGAAAAAATAGGTCCTATGATAAAAAATACAAAAGGTTTCCACGAGTATACGTCTGAAAATCCAACATCATTAGAATAAATATATAAGCTAGCGCCGAACCAAAATAGAACTGAAATAATTTTAGCATTTTTTCTTACTTTAGCATCTTGATAAGCTTGTTGTGCTTCTCTTTTTCTGTTTTTAACGCTTGTCATGACTTCACTCGCGAAGAATACTCATTATTTTCTGTATCTATACGTATTTGCTCACCTTCTTTAATAAAAATTGGAACCATTATAGTTTGACCATTATCTAATTCTGCTTCCTTAAGCGTTGATGAAACAGTATCGCCTTTAATGGCATCTATGGTAGATTTAATGGTTACATTTACAAACTTTGGTGGATCAACTTGTATAATTTTATTATTCCATATCGTAATGTCACATTCATCACCGTCGATTAACCATTTAGAATTATCATTGAGGATATCACTACTAACTTCTGATTGTTCATATGAATCAAGATTCATAAAAAAATATGTATCACTTTCTTTATAGAGAAATTGCATTTTTGTATTCAATACATTTGCCTCTTCAATAGACTCTCCGATTTTAATTGTTTTTTCCAAGACTTTACTATTTAGTAAATTTCTTATTTTTACTCTTGTAAAAGCTTGGCCTTTTCCTGGATTAACAAAGTCATTATCTAGAACTAGATATGGTTCATTATCAATGAGTATTTTATTTCCATTTTTAAGGAGAGCAGAGTTATCAGCCATTAACTTGCTTGTTGTTGGTCCGAATATGCAATAATCTCAGTGTCTTGTAATTGCTGTATTCTCTTAGCTAATGGAGGATGAGTTGAAAAAAGTTTTTGCAGAGTTGATCCCTGTCCTTTATTCGAGATTCCAAAAGCTAACATTTGATCTGGTAATTTAGCTGCTGAGAATTTTTCTAGAGCTCTCAATGAGCTAATCATTGATTCTTTGGAAGTTAACTGTGCACCTCCATAGTCTGCACGAAATTCTCTACGTCTTGAGTACCAACAAACAATTGTTGAAGCAAGTATTCCAAGAACAACTTGTGCAAATATGACCGTAAAGAAATAACCTATTCCATAACCTCTATCATTTTTTAGGATAACTCTATCAACAAAGTGTCCTATCACTCTAGAGAAAAATATAACAAAAGCATTGACAATTCCTTGTATGAGGCTGAGCGTCACCATATCACCATTAGCTATATGACTCATTTCATGTCCTATGACGGCCTCTATCTCATTTTTATTCATACTGTTTACTAAACCGGAGCTAAGAGCAACCAAAGAACTGTTTTTTGAAGCACCAGTCGCAAAAGCATTAGGTCCCTCAGATGGGAAAATACCTATTTCTGGCATTTTTATATCTAATATCTGAGAATGTCTTTTGACAACATTAAAATACCATTTTTCAAATTCATTGGAAGGTTTGTTGATGATTTTCACACCAGCCATACGTTTTGCCATCCATTTAGACATATATAATGAAATAAAGGAACCGCCCATACCAAAAACTAAAGAAAATAGCATTAATGAATCATAATCTAGATCTACGCCATTACTTTGTAAAATACCTGTGAAACCAGTTAGACTGAGGAATATGCTCAATACCAGCAGTATTGCGATGTTTGTTATTATAAAAAAGAAAATGCGTTTCATATTATTCCTCTACTCAATTTTATAGGTTGTTTTGCCTTTTTCAAGCAAAAACTTTTTATCAATTTTCTTGCCTCTTCTATTTTTTTGCATAATAAATAGCTTAAGAGCATCATAGTCTAATTTTTTACTTCTTTTAGTATCATAGCTGAATGATAAAGACTGTCCTTCCCTTAATATACCTGAAAAAATAATGGTTTCATTACTAGATTTAGGAATATTAATAAGTTTGACGCCTCTACCTTTAGATAATATTGGTATATTTTTCAATGCACTAATGATCATATAATTATCACTAGTAATTAATAAGTAATATATATCATTATCGAGGTCAACACTGTTAGATTTAATAGCGTAAGAATCTTTTGTTCTAATAAGAGTTTTACCTTTTTTATTTTTGACAAAGAGATCGTCATGTAAACATATAAATCCATAGCCAAGGTTTGTCATAGTCAATATACATAGATTTTCATTTAAAGAGTGCATTCCTATAATATGAATACCATCTTGTATTTGAAAATATTTACTCAACGGATCACCTTGTCCTCTTGTAATCGCTATATTTGTAGAATCTAAATTATAGACATATCCTAATTCATCAATAAATACTAATGACTTATCAGTATAGGTTTCTTCATGTAATAAATATTCGTCACCTGTTTTAAAAGTAAACTGTTTTTCTGAAATATCATGTCCTTTAGAAAACTTAATCCACCCATTTTTTGATAAGACAGATGTTATGGGATCAGATGAAATTATTTGTTTAACTTCTATTTCTTTAGATGATATACCATTAGATATTCTTGTTCTTCTCTCCCTTGAAAAATTTTTTATAATCTCTTTTAGTTCTGATTTCAAATATGTTTTAAGTCTAGCTTTAGAGTTTAATAATGCTGTAATCATCTTCTCATTACTTTTTAATTCTTTTAATTCATCAATAATATTTTTTTCTTGTAGCTTTGCCAAATTTCTAATTTTCAGATTAATAATTGCCTCATACTGTTCATTAGAAAACTTAAATAATTTAATGATTTTTTTCTTAGGATCATCCTCATTTCTAATTATTTTTATAACCTTATCTAAATTGTTATACACAATAATGTAGGCATCCAATATATGAATACGTCTTTTTATCTTAGCTAATTCCCATGATAATTTATTTTTGATGGTACTGAGCCGATATTTAATCCATTCTGATAATATTTGATGTAGATTTTTTACTTGTGGTTTTCCATCTAAACCTATCATATTTAGATTTACTCTTAGACTTTTTTCTAAATCAGTAGTGAAGAATAAGTGTGACATTATTTCGACTGGCTCATGACTCCTACCTTTGGTTTTTAGTACAATTCTAACAGGATGGTCTTGATCAGAAGCATCTAAAACACTACCGATGAACATTGATTTTTTGAGATATATTTGATCTTGTATTTGTTCAATTATTTTATTTGTATTTGCCTGGTATGGGATAGAATCAATTATTATTTCTTTGCCAATTACTTTATATGTGGCTCTAAGTTTTATATTCCCAGTGCCTGTTTTATATATATCTTCAAGCTCTGATTCATTTAATAGTAGCTCTCCTTTTGTCGGAAAATCAGGTCCGAGGATAATTTTTCGTAAATCACTTATAGATAATTTTGGTTTATCCAGAAGAGCTATAACAGCATCAATAGTCTCTTTCAAGTTATGAGAAGGTATATCTGTTGACATTCCAACAGCAATTCCTGAACTTCCGTTAATTAAAATATTTGGCACTTTAGATGGCAATGTTTTAGGTTCGTCTAGTGTTCCATCAAAATTTGGCGACCATTTTACGGTACCCATATTAATTTCGTCAAGAAAGATATCAGAAAATCTTGTAAGCCTTGACTCTGTGTATCTCATGGCCGCAAATGATTTTGGGTCATCTTGTGTGCCCCAGTTACCTTGTCCTTCAATGAAAGGATGATTATACGAAAAGTCTTGTGCTAACATAACCATTGCTTCATAACATGCAGTATCTCCATGAGGGTGAAATTTTCCTAAAACATCACCAATAGTTCTAGCTGATTTTTTAAACTTAGAAGTATGTGTTAGTGCTAGTTCGCTCATTGCATATAGGATTCTTCTCTGTACTGGTTTTAATCCATCTGAGATGTTAGGTAAAGCTCTATCTAAAATTACATACATAGAATAATTTAAATAAGCCTTTTCAGAAAAATCTTTTACAGGAAGTCTTTCTACCGTTTTATCAGATTCTTTTATTATTTTTTCTAAATCTATATTCATGGCTCAATCAATCTGTGCTAGATCTCCTTTTTTTTCGAGCCAGATTTTTCTATCAGAGGATTTCTTTTTAGATAAAAGCATATCCAT
>PAOX01000039.1 GCA_002710085.1 Fidelibacterota bacterium | reverse complement strand
AATATGAGATTAATTAAGTATTTTATTTTATCGATAATATTATTAATAATAAATTCTTGTGCTTTTTATTCTGTAAAAGGAACAATTCCTGCGCACATTCAAAATATTTATATTGCTCCTATCATTAATAAGAGCACTGATCAAGAAGTTGTAGATTTTCTTGATGATGAATTAAATCAGTTGATTATTGATCAAAATATATTAGAGATTGTTAATTATGATAAAGCTGACAGCAAACTTGATATTACAGTTATTGAAGTCTTAGATTTGCCTTATACGCTTAGTCAAGGGGAGCAATTTGAAAAGGTAGATGAGTGGAAGTTTTTAATTAAAGCGAATATTGTATGGTCTGACTTTCAAAAAGGTGAAATATTGTTTAATATTAACATAAGTGAATGGGGTATTTATGGTGATTCTATTGACATTTCTAATGATGGAATAGATAATGATGGAGATGGTCTTATTGATTCTAATGATAGTGATGAAGTGGGGGCACCAAGAGATGCTGCAAAATTAATTGCGATTAATAAAATAGCAGATAAAATTTCAACAAAAATAATTTCTACGTGGTAAAATTAAGGATGAAAATGGAAAAAATTAGAGTAAATAAAATTGAAAATTACATTGATCAAAGCGTAAAAATTGATGGGTGGGTTTATAATTCCAGAAGGAGTGGAAAAATAGGTTTTTTAACACTTCGTGATGGTTTTGGTTTAGTTCAATGTATCGTAGTAAAAAATGAAATTGGTGAAGATTTATTTGAAAATTTCAAAAGATTAACACAGGAGACATCTATATCAGTTATAGGTAAAGTTGTTGTGAATGACAGAGCTATTGGTGGTTATGAAATTCTTGTTGAGGATTTTCAAATTCATCATTTAAGTCAAGATTATCCAATTACCCCAAAAGAGCATGGAACAGAATTTTTGATGTCAAATAGACATTTATGGTTGAGATCCAAAAGACAGCATGCAATATTAAAAATTAGACATCAAATAATTAAAAGTATTCGAGATTTTTTTGATATGAACGATTTTACATTGGTTGATACTCCAATTTTTACACCTAATGCTGCAGAAGGTACATCTACTTTATTTAAAACAGAATATTTTGGAAAAGATGCATTTTTAGCTCAAACAGGTCAACTTTATGGTGAAGCATCAGCAATGTCATTTGGCAGGCATTATAATTTTGGTCCTTGCTTTAGAGCTGAAAAAAGCAAAACAAGACGACATTTAACGGAATTTTTGATGGTTGAGCCTGAAATAGCTTATTGTGAAATTGAAGAAGATATGCAGTGGGCTGAAAACTTGTTAATATATATAATGAATCAAGTTTTAGATAATAGATTAGATGAATTAAATACTTTAGAAAGAGATATAGATATTCTTAAAAAAGTTAAAGGTCCATTTCCAAGGGTTAGTTATACTGAATGTATTGATACGCTTCAAAAAGATGGTTTCAAAATTCAGTGGGGAGATGATTTTGGTTCTCCTGAAGAGACTCATATTGCTAATCAATATGATTGCCCAGTAATTGTGCATCGTTTTCCTTCTGATATTAAAGCTTTTTATATGAAAAGAGATCCTAAGAATGAAAAAGTGGTTTTAGGTATGGATATCTTAGCTCCTGAGGGATATGGTGAAATTGTAGGTGGTTCTGAAAGAGAGACAGATATTGATATTTTAATTGAAAGAATTAAAGAAGAAAAATTAAATCAATCTGATTATGATTGGTTTTTAGATTTAAGAAAGTATGGTTCTGTTCCTCATTCTGGATTTGGCATGGGGCTTGAGAGGGTAGTTGCTTGGATTTGTGGATTATCGCACATAAGAGAAACTATTCCATTTGCAAGAACTATGACACGATTAAATCCTTAGGAAGAACTAATGAGTTTAGAACAAAAAATTTCTAACTGGTTATCTATATATCTTGAAGATAATAAATTGGATAGCTTTGTTATAGGTATTTCTGGTGGAATAGATTCAGCAGTAACATCTACTCTTTGTGCTATGACAGGTCATAAGACTTATTTAGTAGTAATGCCTATTCATCAAAAACAAGATGAAACCAATAGAGGTTTGGAGCATTGTGAGTGGCTAAAGAANAAATATNNNAATGTAGAGNATATTAACATTGANTTAACCTCTGCGTTTGACCACTTTAAAAGTNTATTTCCAANCAGCTTTGATGATAAATTANCATTTGCAAATAGCAGAGCAAGAATNAGNATGNCANCTCTTTANTTAATTGCNGGTAATAATAATGGTATTGTNGTTGGAACAGGTAATAAAATAGAGGATTTCGGAGTTGGTTTTTTCACTAAATATGGTGATGGTGGGGTTGATATCAGNCCAATAGCAGATTTNATGAAATCAGAGGTATATAAGCTTGGCCAAACATTAGGAGTAGTTAGTTCAATTATGCAGGCAAAACCCACTGATGGTTTATGGGATGATGACAGAACAGATGAAGATCAGCTTGGTGTATCTTATGATGAATTAGAATGGGCTATGGATTTTAATGGTGATGAATCTGTATTAAATGAAAGTCAAAAAAAAATATTATTAACATATAAAAAGCACAGAAATAAAAATCTACACAAAATGAAAGCTATACCGGTATTCAAAAATGAATCAGAGTAAGAAAAGATTATTTATCATTGATGGGATGGCTCAGATTTATAGAGCACATTTTGCTATGATTAATAATCCTCTAACTACTAAAGATGGTCGTCACACATCTGTTATTTATGGATTTTTGAATATGCTTTTTAAAATTATACGAGACGAGAGTCCTGATTACTTAGTGATTGCAATGGACTCTAAAGCAAAAACTTTCAGACATGAGATGTATAATGAATATAAAGCTAATCGACCAAAGATGCCTGATGAAATAGCTTATCAAATTCCTATTCTGAAAGAAATTATTGATTATTTAGGAGTTGAATTAATTGAACGACCTGGTTATGAGGCAGATGATATTATGGGTTCCTTATCCAAGGTTGCTGAATCTAATGAGATTGAAAGTTATATTGTTTCGGGTGATAAGGATATGCTGCAGATGGTTAATGACAATATTATTGTTTATGCCCCTGGAAATAGATTTCAACCAACTACTAAGTTTAAAAAAGAGGAAGTTAAAGGTAAAATGGGNGTNTATCCTGAAAGAATTATCGATNTCTTAAGCTTAATAGGGGATACATCTGATAATATTCCTGGAGTAAGAGGAGTAGGTCCTAAAACAGCNATAAAATTGATTGAACAATTTGATTCTTTAGATAAATTAATCGATAATATAGATGAAATAAAAAATGATCGAATTAAAAATTTAATCAAAGAAAATATTGATTCACTTAGTCTAAGTAAAAAACTGGTNACTATTAAGNCTGATATGGATATTNNATTTTCTAAAGAAGATTTTGAATTTAAAAGCATTAAAGATAAAGATAATGTAATTAAAATGGTTAATGACTTTGAGTTATCTTCAATTATATCTAGCTTGGAAAAACTTGAATTCATTAAATCAAAAGATGAACCTAAGGTTATAAAAGAGAAAGAATATAAGTTAATATTAAATGATGCAGAGTTAGATGTAGCTATTGCTTCTATTTTAAAGGCTGACCTTATATCNTTTGACTTAGAGACNACAGGTGTTAACCCTATGNCTGCNGAGATTGTTGGTATTTCAATTTCAACTGAAGCTGACAAAGGGTTCTATATTCCAATTTTATTTCCGAATACTTTAGATACGGAGGTTGTTCCTCAAATTAATTACAACAATATCTATGATAAGATAAAACCAATCTTTAATTGTTCGAAGACTCTTTATATAGGGCAGAACATTAAGTATGATATGTTGATTTTGAGAAGATATGGTATCGAGGTAGAAGGTCAATTATTTGATACAATGATAGCAGCTCATTTATTAGATCCTGATCGTCGTTCATATAAAATGGATTTCTTATCAATAGATCATCTTGACTATGAAATGATTCCTATTGAGAGCTTGATAGGTCCAAAAGGTAAAAATCAAAAATTAATGTCAGATGTACAACTAAATGATATATCATATTATGCATGTGAAGATACTGATGTTGCTTTTCAATTATACCATATATTCTCAAAAGAATTAATAAAACAAAAGCTTGATAAAATATTTTATGATATTGAAATACCTACTATGAAAGTTTTAATTGATATGGAATATCAAGGAGTGAATATTGATTTAAGTTTTTTCCAAAAATTATCAGATAAAATAGGTAAAAGTATCGACTCTATATCTGAAAAAATATTTTCTTATACTGAGACAAAATTTAATATTAATTCTCCAAAACAGTTATCTGAGGTTCTTTTTGATCAACTAGGTTTAAAACCAGTAAAGAAAAGAAGCACTTCTGTGGATGTTTTAGAAGAGTTAAAAAAAGAACATCCGATTGCAGAAGAATTGTTAAATTATCGTCATTTTAGTAAGTTAAAGAATACTTATCTTGATGCTATTCCTAATCATGTTAATGCTAGAACCTCTAGGGTTCACACCTCGTTTAATCAAACGATAGCATCAACAGGAAGATTGTCAAGTACAAAACCTAATCTCCAAAATATACCAATTAGAACTGAAATATCAAGAGAGATTAGAAAAGGTTTTATTTCTAAAAATATTGATTCTTATCTTTTTGCAGCAGACTATTCACAGGTAGAGTTAAGAGTAATGGCTCATTTTTCAAAAGAAGTTGAGTTGATTCATTGTTTTAAAAATGATATTGATGTTCATACTAGAACAGCTTCAAATATTTTCAAGGTTTCTCCAGATGATGTTAATTTCAATCAAAGAAGAACAGCTAAAGTTGTTAATTTTAGTATTATGTATGGGGCTGGGCCTTTTAGGCTTTCACAAGAATTAGATATTTCTATGAAAGAGGCTAAGAAAATAATTGAAGCATATTTTGAAACATACCCTGGTATTAAAATATTCATGGATAATACTCTTTCAAAAGCTAGAGAAATAGGTTATGTGGAAACATTGCTAGGTAGAAGAAGGTATGCCGATGGTTTAACTTCATCTAATATCAATATTGTTAAAGCTGAAGAAAGAGCTTGTATTAATATGCCTATTCAAGGTACTGCAGCAGAATTAATTAAGATTGCTATGATAAATATCAATAATAGAATTAAAGAGTCTTCCTTAAATTCTAAAATGATTTTACAAATTCATGATGAATTATTATTTGATGTTCCAAAAGATGAGATTGATAAACTATCATCTTTAGTTCAACAAGAAATGGAAAGTGCAATTCAATTAGATATTCCATTAAAAGTTGATTGTGATTATGGTCAGAATTGGTTTGAGGCTCACTAAATGGCAGCTTTTCTATCATTCAATAAAATCGGTAAAAAAGTTAATGATTCTAATTTATTAGCAGATCTTTCATTTGGGGTGCAAAAAGGAGAATTATTATTTGTTTTAGGAAAAGCTAATTCAGGGAAATCAACTTTATTTAAAATATTAATGGGTTTTACGGATAAGAATCGAGGTCAAATTTTTTTAGATGGCATGGATTTTGATATTAGAAGAGATGAAATTTTATCTAATATTGGATATGTTCCTCAAGAAGATATTTTTGATACCAATTTAAATGTTGAAGATAATTTATTGCTTTATGCGCAATTACATAATTTAAGTCCTATTAAAATCAAAGAAAGAATATTGTACTGGGCAGATCGTTTAAATTTTAAAAAAAACCTTCAAGACTCAATTAAATTATTATCTGTTTCAACATTAAAAAAAATTGCATTTGCAAGATCTTTAATTCATGACCCAGATGTGCTATTAATTGATGATTTTACATCATGCATGGATTATTATGATAAGAATATAGTTTTTGAAATTATTCAAGAGATNAGAGTGAATAAAAGCATATTAATTATTACTCAGGATTTTAATCTTGCTGAAACTTATTCAGACCGTATTGTTGTAATTAATAACGGCAGTATTGTATTTAATGGTTCAATACACAATCTTGATAGAGAAATTAACGATATTTACAAATATCGTTTTACATTTAAAAGAATAGTGCCAAGTCAACTTTTAAGGGATTTAAGAGATAATAAAAACATATCAAAAGTTATTTCGAACGATAATCATCTTCAAATTATGGTTGAAAATAAAAATACTTTTTTTGATGTTTTTAAAATGGTAGTTAATTATGAATTGATAGATTTTAAAATGAGTGATTCTAAATTAACCGAATTATTTGAAAGAATAACAGATTGATGAACAGTATATTAATATTAATAATTAGAAATTTTAAAAATTTTAAGAAAGATATAGNAATNAATTTATTNTTATATTTTTTATTTCCATTATTTGTTTATTTATTTCTTGTTTCTCCATTAACTAATTTATTTAATGGTGTGATACCTAGCTCAAGAATGAGTTANACTTATCATTCTGTGCCTGCTGTTGTTTTTTTATGTACCTCAATTTTTGCTATCTTAATTCCACTAGTTATTATTAATCAAGATTCTAAAAATAATTTTTTATCTTATATCTTTACAACTGGAATCAATAGTAACTACTACTTTTTATCTGTTATTATATATTCATTCATATGTGCATTTCTTGAGTTTGTTGTTTCTCTCTTTCTTATTATTCAATTATCTGATTCTGGGGATAGATTCGGTTTAATTATATCNTGGAATCAAATATTTAATCTATCTATTATTATATGTTTATCAATTTTATTTTTTTCTAATCTAGGTTTATTATTATCNAACTTTTTAAGAAAAATTGAACATATATTGATTAGTTTGATNTTTATATTTTTAATTATATCATTTGGCAGCGCTTCTTTTATCCCAATTGATTATTATTCAGAATCTTTTGGAGCCTTTATTAATAGTTATAATATTATATTTTTATTATTTGATATGTTTATTTCAACTTTTAATCCAAGTAATGGTATAAATTTAGGTGTATTTATTGTATCTATATTTATTTCTATGATATTTTATTTTTTAAATCTTATTATCTATAAAAAAATGGTCACAAATTACTAATGAAAATATATTTTGGTTTAGATGGAGGAGCCTCTTCTACAAGAGCAGTTATAATTGATTCAAATGGAAAAACATTAATTAAAAAAAAATTAAGCAAAGGGACTAATCTAAAAGTTTATCAAGATTTTGCTCCTAAACGTATCACGGATTTAATCTTAGAATTATGTAATNGAATTTCTGTATCACCTGATGATATATCTGCATTTGGGTTTGGTTTAGCTGCAGTTTCTTATGATCCAGGAAGAGAATTATTATTTAAAGAGCTAGATAGGATTAATATTGCAGATCGATCAATTCTTATTAATGATGCTGAAGCTGCATATAAAACATCTTGCCAAGATGATGTTGGTGTTTTATTGACTGTTGGTACAGGTGTTATTTGTATTGCTAAAAATTCAAATGGAGATTTTGTTAGATCTGCTGGTAAAGGGCATGATAAATCTGATATAGGAAGTGGTTATTGGATAGGTAAAGAAGTTTTATTAAAATTATCTTTTAATGAAGCAATAATTGAACATGAACCTGATTTATTGCAGATGAGAGATTTANTATACCAAAGATTTGAAGCAGATAATTTAAATGCAGTATTAGAGGATATTGCTAACCATGAAGATTCATTAGCTCTAAAAGCATCTATTGCAAAAGATGCAATTGAAATATCAGAAGAAAATGAAGTTGCATTATCAATTATTCAAGAAGCTACTTTTAATGTTGCAGATTATATAATGGAGGTGATTAGTATGTTAGATTATCAACAAGGTCAAACTTTGGTTTTATTTGGTAATGGAAGCGTTATTAATTCACCAATATATAGAAAATCTTTGAATGATTCTCTATCGTTTCATTTTAAAAATATTAATTGGNTTTTTTCTGATATCTCTGCTGCATATGGTTCAGCTATGATAGCAGCATTATCTAAAGATAAAATTTCAATTAATATAAAAGATATAATTAAAGGAGATTATCTTGTTTCGTCCTGAAGCTATAATCAATCAAGAAAATTTAGTTTATAATCTTAATTACATCAAAAAATGTGTAGGTGATAATGTAAAANTTATGCCAGTTGTAAAGGCTAATGCNTATGGTCATGGTGTTNTNCAAATNTGTAAAATTTTATCTAATCATGGAGTTAAAGGTTTTTGTGTTGCTTTATTAACTGAAGTCGTACATATGAGAAAAAACAATTTAGATTATCAAATTTTACATTTGGGCTCTGTTAGTTATGATTTTGATCCTATTTTACTTGATAAAAACTTAATTCTAACAATTAATAATGAACAGGATATTCAATTTTTAGATAAAATAGGNAAATTGCATAATCATCAATTTAAAGTTCATATCAAATTTGATACAGGGATGACTAGATTGGGTGTTTTAAAAGAAGATCTTGAATTAATAAGAGATTCTTTATCTCAAAGTAATTTTATAAATGTAGAAGGAGTATATTCACAATTGTCTAGTGCAGATGAAGATGATCAAAGCGTTACTAGTAAACAAAGAGATAGGTTTATTGAAATGTCTGATTACCTTTGTTCTTATTTTGATAGTATAAAATTTAAACATTTAACTCCTAGTGCTGGTTTATTAAAAAATAAACAAAATCATTTTAATATGGTTAGACCAGGCCTTTCATTGTATGGTATTAGCAATGTATCAGAGTATCACCCATTAAAGCCTGTATTATGCTTGCAAGCCCCTGTAAGTATAGTTAAGAATGTTAAAAAGGGGTCAGATATTGGGTATAACAGAACATTTAGAAATAAAGAAGATCTTAAGGTTGCTATTATACAAGTAGGGTATGCTGATGCGATTCCATTAGAGTTTAGCAATAAAGGTTATGTTGAATATCAAGGAAAAAAATTAAATATTTTAGGTAAAGTATCAATGGATTTAATATGTNTTNATATAGATGGTATTGATATTAAAAAAGGAGATAAGGTAATTATTTTTGGTGGAGAATTAACTAAGCTCGAAATAGTACTTAAAAATATGATTAGTAGTCCTTATAGTATATTAACTGGCATAACTTCAAGAGTTAAAAGGATTTATAATTGATTAGAATAAAGTACTTAATATATTTTTTTATTACTTCGGTCATTTTTTCTAATTCAAATGATACTATGATGAACAATATGAATCTAAAAGATAAGATTGGGCAGATGATAATGGTTCGCGTTAGAAGTGATTACTATTCATCTGATAATTATTCTAAGAAACAAGTTGACAATTGGATTAAGAAGCATAAAGTGGGTGGTTTAATCACTTTTGATGGTAATGGTAATGTGCATGGAATGTATAATAATCACAAATATTTTCAAGAGATATCAGAGNTTCCACTNCTGATAGCATCAGATTTAGAAAGGGGTGCAGGTCAGCAAATGAAAGGNGCNACATTATTTCCATCTAATATGGCTGTAGCNGCAACTNATGATAGTTANAANGCTTATCTTCAAGGAGAAATTACAGCAAAAGAAGCAAAAGCTCTTGGTATACATATGATATTTGCTCCTGTTCTTGATGTTAATAACAACCCTAATAATCCTATTATTAATTTAAGAGCTTATAGTGATCAANCTGATATTGTNGCAGATTTTGGAATTCAATTTATTAAAGGTATTCAAGATCAAGGTTTGTATGCTTGTCCTAAACATTTTCCTGGTCATGGAAATACTTCAATTGACAGCCATTCATCATTGCCAATTATTACTAGCTCAATATCTGATTTAAATAATATTGAACTGAAACCATTTAAAAGTGCTATAAAAAATAATGTTAAAATGATAATGATGGCTCATATTGCTATGCCTGCATTAGATNCATCAAAAAAACCCGCGAGCCATTCTTATAAAATAACNACAGATTTATTAATAAATGATTGGAATTTTAAAGGCTTAATTATTACTGATGGNATGGAAATGAAAGGAATTACAAATCAAGCTTGGTCAGGAGAGGCTGCTATTAGAGCTATTGAGGCTGGTTCAGATATTATTTTATTACCAATTGATNTTGAAAGGACGATAGAATCTATTTACAATGCGGTACTATCAGGCAGAATTGATGAGGAGAGAATCAATTTCTCAGTTAGTAAAATTTTAGATTCAAAAAGAGAGTTAAACCTTTTTAATGATCAGTTAAATTTTGAAAGTATGTCTTCAATAGTTGGTAGTCGAGCTCATTTGACGACAGCCGCTCAAATAGCATCTTCATCTATCACTCTAGTTAAAGATGATAAAAATCAGATTCCAATAAAACCTGAAAAAATAAATAAAATGGCTCATTTGATATTAACAACTGATGAAAATGGGAATGAAACTTTAAAAACAATCAAATCAAANATTAATTATACTCATGGAAATGTAAAAAATATTTTTGTTAATTATGAATTATCTAACATTCTAATAGATGATTTGATTAGCAGATTAGATAAATTTGATCAAATCATAGTCTCAACGCTTGTTAAAATTAGAATGAATAAAGGTGAATCTACAGTAAACTCAACNCATTTAAAATTAATTAAAAAAATGGCNAACAATAATCTACCTTTTGTNGTAGTGAGTTATGGTAGTCCTTATTTAAATGANTATACTTTTATTGATACTTATATTTGTTCTTATGGATATGGNTCTGTATCTCAAACTGCTGTTGGNCATGCTATTTTTGGAAGAAAAAAAATAGAAGGAGTGCTACCAATTAATTTGAATTCAAAATATAAAAGAGGTTCTGGTTTAAAAGTGGATAGAGCTTCATCAATTTTTGATTACAATAATGACTTTGATTTTTCATCTTCATGGAAAATAATTAATGANGCTATTGATTCGAAATTATTTCCAGGAGCCCAAATATTAGTAGTTAAAGATAGTAAAATTTTAGCTGAAAAATCATTTGGTTATCAAACATTTGAATCTAATAGTAGAAAAATAGATGTAAATACTATATATGATATAGCTTCTTTAACAAAAGTTGTCGCAACTACTCCTGTTATTATGAAACTCATAAAAAAAAAGTATCTACATTTAGATCATGAAATCTATCAATTTTATCCTGAATTTAAAGGGGAATGGAAAGATAAGGTTACTATTAAGCATTTATTGACTCATTCTTCTGGATTGAAACCCTATGAAGAGTATTTCAAAAATAAAAATATTAAAAATAGTGATGATATAATTAAAGATATTGTTTCAAAACAAAATTTATTGTTTGANCCTGGCTCTGAATTTAAGTATAGTGATCTTGGTATGATTTTGTTGATGGATATTGCAGAAAAAATAACAGGACGCACATTTTCTGAATTGGTACAAAGTTGGATATTAAATCCACTTAATATGAAAAACTCTTATTTTAATCCTCCAGTCAATATATTGGATGTAATTCCTCCTACAGAAATAGATAATTTATATAGAAATAAAATTGTTAAAGGATTTGTTCATGATGAGAATGCTTTTTTGATGGGAGGAGTTTCAGGTCATGCTGGCCTTTTTTCAAATAGTTATGATATAGCAAAATATGCNCAGACTATGATTAATTTTGGTATTTACAATGGCTCAAGAGTATTTAATAGCTANTCTATTAAGAAAACCANAANAAAACAAAATANACCCTATGGGTCAGATTATGCATTNGGTTGGGATACTCCTTCAATAAGAGGGAATAGTTCAGCGGGCGATTTTTTTTCTAAAGGTTCATATGGTCATTTAGGATTTACAGGAACTTCTCTNTGGGTAGATCCAAATCAAAAAATTATAATTATTTTNTTNACAAATCGCACATANCCAACTAGAGATAAGTTAGGTATGNATAAGTTAAGAAGAGATTTTCACAATGAAATAATGAGTACCATTATCAATTAAGGAGGTATAAAATACATTATTTAGATATTATTATAATTTTAGCGTTTTTGTCTTCCTTTATCATATATGGTTTAAGTCAATTNAAACATAGTTCTAGCAATCAAAATTANTTCCTTGGAGATAATACTATTTCTTGGAAAAAATCAATGTTTTCAATTGTNGCTACTGAGACTTCATTGCTTACATTTATGAGNCTTCCTGGAATAGGNTTTAGAGGTGAAAATTTATTTTTTTTACAATTAGCTATNGGTTATATAATTGGTCGTTTTTTATCTGCTTATTTTTTAGTTCCTATGTATTATCAATCAAATATAATCAGTATATATGAACTAATCGGAAATCAATTTGGANCCTTTATTCAAAAAATAGCTTCGTTTATTTTTTTAATCACTAGATTATTAGCAGATGGTGTTAGATTTNTGTTGACGGCAATTGTTATTCAACAAATTTTAGGAATTTCAATTGAATTGTGTATTNNAATAATAGNTATTGCNACTTTGTTTTACTCTATTNTAGGTGGGGTAAAAACAATTATTAATATAGATGCTATTCAGTTCTTTATTTATATTTTTGGTGGTATTTTTTCAATTTTTTATATTTTATTTAGCCTTGATTTAAATTTTTTCAACTCTCTAAGTGCTTTCTTTAATCAAGATTTATTTAAATTTAATNTTGAAGGTTCNAGNTTTCTGTTTGACTCTTATTTTTTTATNAATGCNTTAATTGGTGGNNTTTTNNTATCTTTTTGTTCTCATGGTGTTGATTATATGATGGTACAAAGAGCNATGTGCACTAAAAATNTAAATACTGCTCAAAAATCAATTGTCGGNAGTGGTTTTTTAGTTTTTTTTCAATTCATAATTTTTTTATTTATTGGNTANCTTTTAGCTGATTATTATTCTTTATCTGATACTAACTTTNAGAAAGATAGAGAATTNGCCTATTTTATTATTAANGANCTTCCGGTTGGGATAAAGGGNNTATTGATTGCAGGTGTTTTNTCGGCAGCCATGTCAACTTTAAGCTCATCAATAAATTCATTATCATCATCTAGTATTATTGATTTTAAGATTAATTTTGGCAACAAAACTAAATTCGTAATTGGTCTTTTTTGGTCATTTTTACTTGTTGGAGTAGCATTATTTTTTGATGAATCAAATGAAGCTTTAATTATTACTGGTATAAAGATCGCATCTTTTACTTATGGTATACTCCTTTCATTTTTTATATTAACTAAATTCAATATAAAATTTTCTAATAGATCAATTATCATTGGTACATTTTTTGGTTTTTTATCAGTATTTATTGCTTCTTCAAATAGTGTAGCATGGACTCTATTTATTTTTATTTGCGCAACAGTTAATATTTTATTGACCTTACTATCACATGTTTTTGAAACTAAAATTTCTAAAAAGATGAGATATGGTATATTTTTTATTGTTTTACAAATCGTATCAATATTCTTTGTTTCTAAATATATGTTTCCAGGCCCAACTAGCTATGGTCTAGATATGTTTTTTAAAAAGCATAATAACCTTATTGATAATAAAAATGTAGGGGTTCTTGCAATTAAATCTTCAGTTAATAAAAATGGAGAACATATTGTTNATCTTCTTAAAAAAGANNAGAGCACTAATTTAATTAAAATATTTTCACCTGAACATGGTTTTTACTCTGATGCTTCAAATGGTGAGGCTATTGGTGATTCATCTTACTTAGATATAGAGGTTGTGAGTTTATATGGTAAGAATCGAAAGCCATTAAAAGAAGATATACAAAGTCTAGATATATTGATAATTGATATTCAAGATATTGGTTCAACATATTATACATATTTGAGTACAGTGACATATATGTTAGAAGCGGCAGCAAAATATGATATATCTGTTATTGTTTTAGATAGACCTAATCCTCTTGGTATGTTGGTATATGGTCCAATTAGAGAAAAATTTGGNTTTATTGGNATGCATCCAATCCCGATTAGGCATGGAATGACTATAGGTGAATTAGTTTTTATGATTAATGAAGAAGGTTGGTTAGAGGGTGGACTAAAGGTTGAAGATTTAGAAATCATAAAAATGAAAAAAATACCTAAAAAAACTCAATTTTATAAATGGACTCCAACCTCTCCTAATATACCTGATAAAGAAACTGCTTTTGTATATAATGGAATGTGTTTATTTGAGGGTACAAACTTATCTGAAGGTAGAGGTACTTCAAATCCATTCAGAACTATTGGTGCTCCTTGGGTAGATTCTAATAGCTTAATGAAACATATTAAATATTTAAAAGAAACTAAATACGGTAATAAAGTAATTATAAAAGAATTAGAATTTATACCAATTGCCAATAAAGGTGCAAAAAATCCAAAATATGAAAATCAAATTTGTTATGGCATATTTATTCAATATTTAGATGAAAGCATAGAACCTTTAGACTTAGCAATTGACTTATTAAGTTATTTTAATCAATATAATGATTTTTCATTTAAAGATTCATTTTTTGATACATTATATGGTAATTCAGATTTACGTTTATCTATCANTAATGGTGANAATCTTGATAAAATAATGATAACTATTAAAGAAGATGTAATTAAATTTAAAGAACTTAGAAAAGATTATTTAATGTATAAGCAAAAACATAAACAATGAGCACAATAGATATATCTATAATAGTTATTTATCTTCTTTTAATATTTTCTGTCGGAATATTGATGCGGAANCGTGTTAATAACTTTTCAAGCTTTATGGTTGCTGGTCAAAATTTAGGTTTATCTTTAGGTGTAACTAGTATGTTAGGTACGGAACTTGGGCTTATTACAGTAATGAATTTTTCAGAGTTAGGGGTTCGTCAATATTTTTCTGCATTTCATATTGGTTTATTTGGGTTTATTATTACTCTTGCAGTAGGATTGAGTGGATTCGTTATTAGTAGATTAAGAGATATGAATGTGAAAAGTATTCCTGAGTTTTATGGTCAACGTTTTGGNCCAAAAGTTCGAGTTATAGGAGCTGTTTTGTTAGTGCTTGGTGGAATATTGAATATGGGTATTTTTTTAAATATAGGAGCTCAATTCATTCAATCTATTTTTAATTTTTCTTCTGATGGGAATACGTTAAAAATTATTATGATTANTTTGCTTATTTTGGTGCTTATATATACAATGTTAGGTGGGATGCTTTCTGTTATTGTNACAGATTATTTCCAATTTATTGTNTTATCATTAGGNTTAATATTTACTNCATTCTATTCTATATATATTCTTGGTTGGAATAATATTTTTGATACTATTGAAATTTTGGCTGCTAATGAACAAAAGTCTGTTTATAACCCTTTTATTTCTAAAGGTCCTACATATGTAGTATGGCAAATTATTTTAGCTTTTGTAAGTGCTGTTGTTTGGCCTACAGCTATCACCAGAGCTTTAACAATGAAAGATTCTCAAACAGTTAAAAGACAATATATTTGGTCATCTATTTCATTTTTAATACGATTTATGATTCCATGNTTTATTGGTATATGCGCTTTTGTATATTTTGATGGAATAATCGAAAATACAGAGAAAACTTTAATGCCTGAATATCTTAGGACTATTCTTCCAGTTGGTTTATTAGGTTTAGTTACAGCCGGAATGTTATCAGCTTTTATGAGTACTCATGATAGTTATTTATTGTGCTGGAGTACAATTATTACTAACGATATTATAGATCCATTATCAAAACGTGAGCTTTCGTCCAATAAGAAAATAAATATTAGTCGAATTATTATTTTTGTACTTGCTATTTATATACTTTTATGGGGTTTATTTTATAAAGGTAGTGATGCTATCTGGGATTACTTAGGAGTAACAGGTGCAATTTATTTTTCTGGAGCTATAACAGTACTTATTGCNGGTCTTTATTGGGAAAAAGCATCAGAAGTAGGTGCAATATTAGCTCTTATTGGTGGTTTGTCAGCACTGTTAGGGTTAGAGCCTATAAGGGTTTTAATTTTGCCTTCTATTACAGGAGCNCAAATGGGTTTGATTAGTATTGCTATCACCACTTTTATGATGGTNTTTGGTTCAATTTTTTTTCCAAATAAAGGAGAATTAAAATGACATGGAAATTATTATGGCAGGCACTTTTTATATTAGGTATGACCGGATTTTTGGTAATGTTTTTTATTTTTTCTTTTAAGGGTTTTCAAGATATAATCAAGCTAATTAGAGATAAAAATGACTAAAGATAACAAGACTATATTAGGCTGGTGTTTTTATGATTTCGCTAATTCTGCNTTTACCACAATAGTAGTTACATTTATTTATTCTGCATTTTTTTCAGATTATATTGTTGGAGATTCNAGTATTGGTCAAGTGTATTGGGGTAATGCTGTAACTATTTGTGCAATTATAATTGCTTTATTATCNCCTATAATGGGAGCTGTTGCAGATCANGGNGGNTATCGTAAAACATTTTTATTATTTTGGACTTGNGTGTGTATTATTTTTTCTGTTTTGNTNTTTTTTCCTAAAGNAGGNGANATATATACAGCATTATTTTTATTTATTATTGCTAATGTTGCATTTGAGATGGGGATTGTATTTTGTAATGCTTATGTTCCATTAATATCCAATAAAGACAATATGGGTAAAATTTCAGGTTATGGATATGCCTTTGGTTATTTAGGAGGACTTTTAGCTTTAGTTGTAGGTCTTTTAACAATAGCCTTACCAGAACAGCCAATGTTTGGTATTTCAACTGAGTATGGTCAGAATTACAGAAGTATGAATATTTTAGTTGCATTATGGTTTTTTATCTTTTCAATTCCAACTTTTTTATGGTTGGATAAAGACGATAGAAAAAGAAAATTAAATTCCAAATTACTTAAAGACTCATTTAATCAATTATTTAATACTTTTAGTGATATTAGAAAAATTAAAAATACTGTACGGTTTTTAATTGCAAGATTGTTTTATAATGACGCTTTAATTACTATGTTTTCTTTTGGGGGAATAATAGCTAAAGGGGTCTATGATTTCAATTTAGAAAAGATGTTGATTTTTGGTATTGTTTTGGGTGTGTCTGCAGGAATTGGAGCTTTTTTAATGGGTTTTATAGATGATAAAATAGGTCCTAAAAAAACAATTCAAATCTCTAATTTTTTACTTATTATTGCTACCTGTTTAGTTGTTTTTGTAGATAATGAGGCTATATTTTGGTTTGCAGGAGTTTTGGTAGGGTTCTCTAGTGGTCCAAATCAATCATCAAGCAGATCATTAATGAGTCGATTCTCTCCAGAA
>PAOX01000038.1 GCA_002710085.1 Fidelibacterota bacterium | reverse complement strand
TATTTTTTTTATTCCAATCTTCTGCATCTTGAGCGGTAAACACTATTTGCCCAATTGCACCACCTGGACTTGCAGGTAAACCAATTTCTATTGGGCTATGAATTGCTTCTAATTCAGGATCTACTTTTGCGTGCATTATTTCATCTAAATTTTTTGAAATAATTCTATCAACCACATTTTTTTGTGTGATNAATTTTTCTGTATTCATATCTATAGCAATTTTTATTGCTGCATNTCCTGTNCGTTTTCCCNACTCTCGTTTGTAGCATCCANAACTTACCNTNCTCTATAGTAAATTCAANATCTTGCATATCTTTATAATGNTTTTCNAGNTTATTTTTAATTTGCATTTAATTCTTTATATATTTTTGGNAATNCTTCTTCTAAAGTNGTNCTTTTTTTTGTTTGCCGTGTTTTNCTAGCTTCNTTTATTGGATAGGGTGTCCTAATNCCAGCAACCACATCNTCNCCTTGTGCATTTTNTAGCCATTCNCCATATAGAATATTTNTTCCATTTGAAGGGTTNCGNGTNAATGCTACNCCTGTTGCTGATTGTNANCCTAAATTTCCAAATACCATTGCTTGTANATTTACTGCAGTACCCCAATCATTTGGAATATTTTCTATTTTTCTATATTGTATGGCTCGTTTTCCATTCCATGATTTAAATACNGCTTCNACTGCNCCCCNCAATTGTTCCTTACATGAATCAGGAAANTCCANNCCAAAANTCTTTTTAATTTCTTTTTTAAANTCAACAATAATTTCTTTTAAATCNNGNNCTGAAAAATCNGAATCTTTTTNTATATTNTTNATATTTTTNTATTTGTCTAAAANGGATTCTAGCTTTTCTCTAATTTGTATGTGATTTTTTTGTTCAGCCTTTTCCATTACTACGTCTGCNTACATCATTATTAATCTTCTATATGAATCATATACAAATTGCTCATTTTNTGTTTGTTTAATTAAAGCAGGAATTGTTTTNCTAGTTAATCCAATATTCAANACAGTTTCCATCATNCCAGGCATTGATATTCTAGCTCCTGATCTGACNGATAATAAAAGAGGATTTTTAGGNTCACCTANCTTTTTATATATTGTTTTTTCAATTTTNTTAAGCGCCTTTTCAATNGATNNGNTNANNNTTTGAGGGAGNNNTTTTTTTTCTAAAAACAAATTACAAACATCTGTNGNAATTGTGAACCCCGGCGGAACAGGAATNNCNAGNGTAGACATTTCAGCTAAGTTTGCACCCTTNCCNCCNANNACANTCACTTGATTTTTATTNCCTTCAGTAATANTCTTACCAAATAAATANACGTATTTCATATTTTATAATTCTTAATATTTGATTAGATTTGTGTATTCATAATCTACACAAATGCATTATATTTAGTTATTATTATTTATTAAACTGAANTTAAAAGGAGATACAATTGGAAATTGAAAGAATGAATAAAGGGCAATGGGGAAAGTTAAGAGCCTTTTTTGATTTAAAAACTAGCGAAGGTTTTGTAGTGAAAGGCTTTAAGTTGGTTGAAGGGATTAGTGGTTTGTTTGTTGGTATGCCTAGCACGAAAGGGAAAGATGAAGAATATTATGACACCGTTTTTGCTGATAAAGAGCTAAGAGAAGAATTACAAAAAGTTGCATTACGCGCATATGGACAAGAGAGTGTTAATACAACTACGAACAATCTAGAAGAAATGCCTGCACCCGCAGAACCAGCTACCGAACCAGCCAAAAACGAAGAATTTTCGGATGATGATATACCATTTTAAATAAATGATAAAATTTTTCTTTTCATCTATAGGTCAAAAAATTCAGATTGCGTTTACGGGAATCAGTTTAGCTATATTTTTAATGTTTCATTTATTTAATAATATGGTTTTATTTACCGGTGCAGATAATTTTAATAAAATGGTNCAGTTTTTAAAAAGTATTCATCTATTTGTTAGAATTTTAGAGGCTGGNTTAGTTTTAATTGTTTTGTTACATGTGGTCAANGCCATTTCTACTACTATTAAAAACAGAAAAGCAAATAATGGTAAATATGCTGTCTCTGCAGATACAGCACCTAAAAGTTCTAAAACTATGATATGGTCTGGCCTAGTGATTTTATTTTTCTTTGTAATTCATTTAAGGTATTATTGGTACACATTTCAAAATATGGCTAAAGATGCAGATTTTTTTAATCTTATGTTAAAAAATGAGTTTGGATTTTTAGGTCACACACCNACNGCTATAATTTATATTGTATCTATTTTATTAATTGCATCACATTTAAAACACGGCTTTATNTCAGTNTTTAAAACNATTGGTATTCCATTAAAATATCGNGATCAAATAATTAAGTACTTAGCATTTATATTTTGGGCNATTATTCCATCAGGATTTATAATTATAATTATAGCAATTCAAACGGGNTTTATAAGTTAATAAGTAGCATTGTCTACATATATAAATTTTGTCTACATTTTTCTTTTTTTTATTTAATTTATCTACTAAATTATAAATATGTTATACAAAGAATAAAATAAAACGTGCAAAACGTGCAAAATTTATTTAAATTATACTATGAGAGATAATATNNAAAAAGAGCTTTTCGGCTATAGTGCTGAAGTTTTCAACAATTTTTTACTGAGCAATGACAGTATNCCTAAGGGTACCTTTCAAATTAAAAAAAGAGGCGCAGGTTATTATTGGTATTATACATTAAGCNCCAACACAACTGGTCGTGTTAAATATTTATCTAAAGCATTTGAATTAAAAGATAATTCTGAAAATAGTTTTACATTAGCTTTAGATGCATTAAAAGAAAAATTCCAGCAAAATATTAAGTTACAGTCTAACGAACCTGAAGGACCACTAACAGATAAATGGACCAATCATAAGTTTTCTATGAACTTAGTTAATCCTGCTAATAAAAGAAAATATAAAGCAATTGTAGTGGGAACAGGTTTAGCTGGTGCTTCTGCATGTGCTACTTTAGGCGAATTAGGTTATAATGTAGATGCTTTTTCATTTCATGAATCTCCCAGAAGAGCTCATAGTATAGCTGCACAGGGCGGAATTAATGCAGCTAAAAATTATCGTAATGATGGCGATAGCATATTTCGTTTATTTTATGATACTATTAAAGGTGGAGATTATAGAGCAAGAGAAGCTAATGTATATCGTTTAGCTGAAATTAGTAATAATATTATTGATCAATGCGTGGCTCAAGGGGTACCATTTGCACGTGAGTATGGAGGATTATTAGATAATAGGTCCTTTGGTGGAGCTCAAGTGTCAAGAACATTTTATGCTCGTGGTCAAACGGGGCAACAATTACTTTTAGGAGCATATTCTGCACTGGCCAGACAAATGCATTTAAAAAAAGTACGCTTTCATCAAAGAACTGAAATGGTAGATGTAATTGTTATTGATGGGCAAGCAAGAGGTATTATAACACGAAATTTATTAGATGGTACTATTGAAGCACATGTAGCAGATGCTGTTATTTTAGCTACAGGTGGTTATGGCAATGTATTTTATTTATCTACAAATGCAATGGCTAGTAATGTAACAGCTTGTTGGAGAGCACATAGAAAAGGGGCGTTATTTGCTAATCCGAGCTTTTGNCAAATACACCCTACATGTATACCAGTTTCTAGTGACCACCAATCTAAATTAACTTTAATGAGNGAAAGTTTACGAAACGATGGAAGAGTATGGGTTCCAAAACAAAAAGGAGATAATAGAAATCCAAAGGATATAAGTGAGGATGAAAGAGATTATTATTTAGAAAGAATTTACCCTTCTTTTGGAAACTTAGTGCCTCGTGATGTTGCGTCTAGAAGAGCNAAAGAAATGTGTGATTCAGGACACGGTGTTGGTGAAACTGGATTAGCTGTATATTTAGATTTTGAAGATGCAATTAATCGTTTAGGAGAATCTGCGGTTGCCGCTAAATATGGTAATTTATTTGATATGTATAAACAAATTACAGGAGAAAACCCATATGAAACCCCAATGAAAATTTACCCCGCTATTCATTACACTATGGGTGGATTATGGGTTGATTATAATTTAATGAGCAATCTATCAGGCTTATTTGTAATAGGTGAAGCTAACTTTTCAGATCATGGAGCTAATCGTTTAGGTGCTAGTGCTTTAATGCAGGGATTAGCTGATGGATATTTTGTGGCTCCTAATTGTGTAGGTAATTATTTAGCCACCCAACAACCACACAATATTTCATTAGATCANCCGATTATTNAAGAAGATATTAATAATGCCAAATTATTTTTTAATANAATGTTAAACATTAAAGGTCAATTTTCTGTTGANGATATTCATAAAAAATTAGGCCGATTAATGTGGGATTATGTTGGTATGGCACGTAATGAAAAAGGATTGAAATATGTATTAGATGAAATTGAAATTTTAAAAGAACAATTTTATAATGATGTGAACATTCCTGGTGATCAAGTCTTTAATCCAGAATTAGAAAAGGCAGGTCGATTAGCAGACTTTTTAGAATTAGGGCAGTTAATGGCTGTAGATGCATTAACTAGGAATGAATCTTGTGGTGGACATTTTAGAGAAGAATATCAAACAGCAGAAAATGAGGCATTAAGAAACGATAAAGATTTTGCTTTTGTTTCAGCTTGGGAGCATAACCCTGATATTAAAAAATCAAAATTACATAAAGAAAAATTAGATTTTAAAGAAGTGAAATTGACCTCTAGGAGCTATAAGTAATGAAATTAACATTAAAAATATGGCGTCAAATTAATGCTAAAACGCCTGGTTTTTTAGAACAGCATTTATTAGATGGGGTAACAGGTGACATGTCTTTTTTGGAAATGTTAGATTTATTAAATAATAAATTAGTGAAGGAAAATAAAGAAGTGGTTGCTTTTGACCATGATTGTAGAGAAGGTATTTGTGGTACCTGTGGAGTAGTAATTAATGGTCGCCCTCATGGCCCTTTATCAGGAGTAACCACCTGTCAATTACATATGCGTACATTTAATGATGGGGATACTATTATTATTGAGCCTTGGCGTGCAAATTCATTTCCTATTATTAAAGATTTATCAGTTGATAGAACAGCATTTGATCGTATTATTTCATCTGGTGGCTATGTATCTGTATCAACAGGACAAGCTACTGAAGCAAATTCTACACCAATACCCAAAGAAGATGCTGATGCAGCATTTGAATCTGCAACATGTATTGGTTGTGGTGCCTGTGTTGCATCTTGTAAAAACTCTTCTGCTATGTTATTTGTGGGTGCTAAAGTGACCCATTTATCTTTATTGCCCCAAGGTCAAACTGAAAGGCCACAACGTGCCTTTAATATGGTGACACAAATGGATGAAGAAGGTTTTGGAAATTGTACTAATACAGGTGCATGTGAAGTAACTTGCCCCAAAAATATTTCAATTGAAAATATTGTAAATCTTAATAAAGAATATATTAAATCTAATATAGGTTAATTTTCTAATGTAAAATTGAATGGCATTGATAAAGGAACTCCTACTTTTTGCCTTCCTTGTCTTGCAGGTCTCCATTTTGATTTTTTAATTGCATTAAGACAAACTTGATCTAAGCATGGCACAGATTGTAAAATTTCAATTGAAGATTGATCTACCGNGCCTGTTTCATCTACCCAAAATGANACAACTACTGTACCTTCTATTCCAGCCTGTTTACATATATCTGGATATTTTGGTCTTAGTGCCTTTTTAGGGGTAGGAGCTTGATCATATTGAACCCATTTTGGTCTTGTATTTGATGTTGGGGGCGGAGGTGGAGCTCCCCAATCTCCAAAACCTTCGATATCAGTATCCATAAAATCCAAAGTATCTATTTCTGATTCTTCATCTGCTTCAATTGGAATTGATGGTCTAGCACTTTTAAACTGNTGTTGTTGTTGTAGCGGTTTTACAATTTCTACATTNAATATTTCTGTATATTCTGTTTCTTCAAACACCATTTCACTTTCCACTACTTTTGGAAAAGCATAAAATAGCATGACCAAACATCCTATTACTATTGCAGAAATTTCGCGTATTCTTAATTTATATGTTATTTCAAAATAATCTTTTCGCATTTTTAATCACTTAGTTTCTTAGCTGCATAACTTAATTTTAATGCATTTGCTTGNCTACACTCAGTATGAACTTGCTGTATTAGTTCCATTGTGGTATTTTGGTCTGATTTAAACTGNACGACCATTTTCCCTGGATCAACACTAGATTCCAATTTAAATTTTAATATTTCACTCACATCATCAATATTACTTAATGTTTGATCATCAACACAAACACTGCCATCTTTTGTTTGCCAGATATATATTACATTTTTTCTATTTTCTAATTTCTCTATTTTTTTAGCACTNGGATCTTGGACTTTTAAACCATCAAAAGTTTTCATTACAGTAGTAACCATAAAGAAAATTAATAACATAAATATAATATCAGGCAATGAAGCTGTTGATACTGTTGATTTTGGTCTTGGTTTACTATTAATATTCATAGTCTATGATTCTACCACTGATATTTTTTTACAAGCAGCCAATTTTAATTGATCAACTACCCTAAGAAAAGTTTGATACTGTGCTTTTTGATCTGTAATAACTACAAAGATTGGTTGTTTTGGTTTNCCATCTTTTCCTAATCCTGGATGAGTNGATTGAAATTCTTGTACTTTATTTTTAGATTTTTCTTCAATTTGCTCTATATTCATAATTTCTCCATCNAATAANACCTGCCCAGTAGANCGTACTAANATTTTGACTATTTCATCTGCATCTCTAGGTGATGGGTCAGATTCATATGGAGGAAGAATCATTGTNAATCCTTCACCAGGGTCAATAGTGGTAGTAACTAGGAAAAAGACTAATAACAAAAAAGCTATATCTGCCATTGATGATGAATTAATTTCATCAACTTCTCTTCTTTTTTTGATAATCATTTTATTTTTTTAATTTTTCCACTGATGCTAAAAATAGATTAACTGATTTTTGAATAGCGATTACTTTATTATCTATAATATATAGTACAGNATTTTGNAGNACCTGTAATATTACTGCTACCACTAANCCAAANGCTGTAGTTAATAGAGCTTGTGATATACCTTCAGCTACAATTTTTGCACTAATATTATCTGCTGCAGCAATTGCATCAAAAGCACTAACCATNCCCCAAACAGTTCCTAAGAAACCTAACATTGGTGCTGTTGCAATACANAGNGCTATCCAGGTCATGTTTTTTTCTAAAGANGACATNTCTACATTAGCGCGTGCATCAATTGCTTTTTCTACACCTTCTACACCCTTTTTAACATTATTCAATCCTACTAATAATAAATTAGCAATTGGNCCCTGTCCTTGTTCACATAGATTTTGTGACTCCAAAGCTCCTGATGAGTCTAATGTGTCAGTTACTTCACCTGCAAATTCTTCANCCCATTTAGAAGATGAAATTAAATGCATTAATCTTTCNCCCACAAAAACTAAACCAACTATAAAAATAGCNAGTATAGGCCACATAAAACTTCCACCATTTATAAATAATTCAACCATCTTTGTTTACTCCTATTTTTTATTCATTTAAAAAATATTATTATATTAGATAAAGATATTAATATTTTTTCTTTTTTATCACAATCTTTATTTCTGATTTAAATAATCAATTGCCTTTAAAATTTGATCATCAATAGTACTTTTTATTTTATAATTATAATTTTTACCCCATAAAGCACTTGATATTTCAGATAACAGATCAACTTTAATNTATGGCCATAAGCTTTCTATATCATCTTCATATTCAATATTTTCAGACTTTAACCATTCTTTAAAATTATCAAAANNNTCATCATNAAATATTTGTTCTTTGTTTATTAGATTATTATATAATTCGTCTGGATTATCAAAATTTATTTTTGATTTAATAAAATTAGCATATTTAAATATTGGCCTTTTTGGATNTAGTCTAATTTGACTATTCAAATATTTGATATAATTTTTATTTAATCCTATTTCGAAATCNGGCCAAATTCCNCCCCCNCCATANACTATTCTACCTTCTTTAGTNTAGTGTAATGTTTTATTNTTTAGTGATGTNTCCTCTATAGCTTCTGTTTTATAATATTCACCTAATCCTCCATCGTAAGATCTTTGAATTAAGCGCCCTGAAGGTGTAAAATATTGTGCGACCGTAATTCTTGCAGCCGACCCATCCTCTAAAGCGTATTGTCTTTGNACTANNCCTTTTCCAAAACTNCTTTCTCCNATAATAATNCCTCGATCTAAATCTTGGATTGCGCCTGCNACTATTTCACTTGCACTAGCTGANCCATTATTTATGATTATTGCTATTGGATAGTTNACATCATCAAAATTTCTTTGTGAATAAAANACATCATTTGAATTCCTTAANTTACCTTTAGTATAAACAATNGTATCAAATGAATTAATAAACATATCTACNATTTTTACTGCTTGGTCTANTAGNCCNCCNCCATTATTTCTTAAATCCANAATAATTTTTTGCATTCCCTTTTTTTCTAGAGCATACAATTCATCACTCAATTCCTCTGCTGTATTATTTGCAAATCTATTTACTTTAATATAACCTATGTCTTGATTTAACATAAATGATGCAATAATGCTTGTAATTGGAATTTTATCTCTAATTAAGGTAATATCAAAAGGCTCTTTGCCATCTCTCAAAATTTTAACAATTACAGAACTTCCCTTTTCCCCTCTTAATTTTTTAATAACATTTTCAGTTTTAATCTTATATGCTGACTTACCATTTATTTCAATAATTTTATCACCAGATTGTATTCCGGCTTTATCAGATGGAGTCCCAGGTATTGGAGAAATAACTGTAATATACCCATCAAGCATACTATATTCAATTCCTATACCTTCAAATTGGCCTTGCATTTGTTCATTAACAACTTCTAGTTCATCATTGCTGATATACTTAGAATGAGGGTCTAATTCTTCTAGAAAACCCCTTATTGCTCCTTCTAAAGCTTTTGTCATATCAAATTCTTCAAAATAACCATCTTGCACTAATCTAATAACTTGTGTTAAAGTTTTTAATTTATAAAATGGATCTGATGGAGCATTAGCTTTAAATGCTATTAGCATGATTGATGCTATGATAATAATGTATATATATTTTATTTTGCTCATATGTGTAAAATTACAATAATATTTTATATATTAGAAGTTTGTAATAATAAAAATTTCACTTAAAATGTCATCTAAAAAGTTTATTAATATTCGTGGAGCTAAAGCTCACAACCTAAAAGATATAAATTTAAAAATCCCTCGCGATCAATTAGTAGTTATCACCGGGTTGTCAGGTTCAGGAAAATCTTCATTAGCCTTTGACACAATTTATGCAGAAGGTCAAAGACGATATGTAGAATCATTATCTTCCTATGCACGTCAATTTATAGGTATTATGGACAAACCTGATATTGATTATATTGATGGATTATCTCCAGCTATTTCTATTGACCAAAAATCTACTTCACGAAATCCCCGTTCTACCGTTGGTACTGTGACAGAAATTTATGATTATTTAAGATTGTTGTATGCACGTATTGGGCAACAATACTGCATTAAATGTCAGAAGGAAGTAAGACGATATACGCCTGAAGATATCATTAATTTTGTATTACAATTAGAAAATAATACTAAAATAATTATTATGAGCCCTATTGCTCGTAAAAAGAAAACAAACTACACAAGTATTTTAAAAACTTTTTTAAAAGAAGGATTTATTAGGGCAAGAATCAATGGTAAAATTGAAGATATAGCCTCTATATATGACAAATTATCTACTAAAAAAGCTTATTCAATTGAAATTGTAATTGATAGAATTATTAAAAAAGATAATATTTATGATCGTTTGATTCAATCAATTGAACTAGCATATAAAGTTGGCAAGGGCTCTTTAATTCTAAATGATGGAACAAAAGATTTATTTTTTAGTGAGCAGTCTTATTGTTTTGAAGATGACATTTATTACAATGAATTACAGCCTAGTAATTTTTCTTTTAATTCACCTTTAGGCGCATGTAAAACATGTGATGGTTTAGGGACATCTTTTGCCCTAGACCCTGATTTAATTGTACCTGATATTACCAAAAGTTTAAGACAGGGATGTATCGAACCATTAGGAATACAACCCAATGGTAAACATTATGGTAATTTATTAGTTGATTTATCTGATAAATTAAAATTTTCATTTTCTACTCCATGGAAAAATTTACCTTTAGAACATCAACAAATTTTACTTTATGGTTCTAAAAAATATAAATGGGAAGGTGTAATTAATCGATTACAGCGGCGCTATCACCAATCACGCTCAAGCTATATAAAAGATTGGGTTGAAAAATATATGAATACCCGTTTATGTAGTGATTGTAAGGGAGCGCGATTAAATCCATCCGCTCAAGCGACTTATATAAATGANTATAATATTCATATGCTTACGATGTTGCCAATTAAAGATTTACATTCTTTTATTAANACATTAACATTAAACCATACNCAGCAAACTGTTGCAAATGAAATATTAAAAGAAATTAAAAACCGATTACAATTTTTAATTAANGTTGGTTTAGACTACTTGAGNTTAANTCGCTCATCACGTACTTTATCTGGTGGTGAAATGCAAAGNATTAGATTAGCTACTCAAATTGGNTCNCAATTAGTTGGAGTNCTATATGTTTTAGATGAACCATCNATTGGTTTGCATGCACGAGATAATGAAAAATTAATTAANACATTAATTGAATTAAGNAANTTNGGAAATACTGTATTAGTAGTGGAACATGATGAACAAATGATGAAAAAATCCGATTGGATTATTGATTTAGGACCAGGGGCAGGTGTTCATGGGGGNAATATTGTAGCAGAAGGAACACCAAAAGAAATCATCAAAAATAAAAAATCTATTACAGGCCAATTTTTATCTGGGAAACAAAGNATTANAATNCCTNNTATCAGGCGNAAAGGATCTGGTAAATTTTTAGNACTCNAAGGAGCAACTGGNAATAATTTAAANAGTGTTAATTTAAATNTTCCGTTAGGNTGTTTTGTGAGCNTTACCGGNGTNTCAGGNTCAGGAAAATCGACATTAATTAATCAAACTTTATTACCCATATTAAATCAAAAAATTTATTCAAATCGNAAAAAACCTTTGCATTATGATACAATAGATGGNGNAGCCTATTTAGANAAAGTAGTTAATATTGATCAATCTCCTATAGGCAAGACTCCACGCTCTAATCCAGCAACCTACACGGGGATTTTTAATCATGTCAGAGAGCTATATAGCCAATTACCAGATTCTAAAATTATGGGATATAAACCAGGNCGNTTTTCTTTTAATGTTAAAGGNGGNAGATGNGAACATTGCCAAGGTGCAGGATTAATCAAAATTGAAATGCATTTTTTATCAGATGTGTATATAACATGTGAACATTGTAAAGGAAAACGATTCAATTCTCAGACTTTACAGATTAAATATAAAAATAAAAATATATTTGATATTTTGAATATGACAGTTGAAGAGGCATTGGTGTTTTTTAAACAGCATAAAAGTATTTTTAGAAAATTAAATACTTTGTGCGAAGTTGGCTTAGGTTATATCAGGCTTGGTCAACAAGCAACTACATTNTCCGGTGGAGAATCTCAAAGAGTAAAATTATCTTCTGAATTATCNAAGGTAAATACAGGNCGTACATTATATATATTAGATGAACCCACTACTGGGCTNCATTTTAAAGATGTTGATATGTTAATTTCTGTTTTAAATAATTTAGTAGACAAAGGTAATACAGTTATTGTTATTGAACATAACTTAGATGTAGTAAAGTGNACTGATTGGATTATTGATTTAGGGCCAGAAGGTGGACAAGGAGGTGGTAAAATTATGGCCGCAGGGACTCCTGAAAGTATTATTAAAATTAAAAAATCCTATACAGGACAATTTTTAAAACCTCTTTTATTATAAAATTCCCTCTTTTATCATGTCCATATTAGAATTATATTACGGGGTATATTGCGCTATGGACAAAGACAATCACAATACTCAAAATGAATTAACATCTCCAAAAAAACAATTAGAGGATGTTCAAGCTGATTTTTCATTAAGACCAGATAGTTTTGATAGTTTTGTTGGGCAAGAAAAAATTATTGAAAATCTTAAAGTTTATATTAAGGCAGCACAAAANAGAAATGAATCATTAGATCATGTATTATTATTTGGCCCACCTGGTCTTGGTAAAACTACATTAGCAAATATTATTGCTAAAGAAATGAGNGTTAATATTAAAATGTCATCTGGNCCAGTAATAGATAGAGCTGGTGATTTAGCTGGAATTTTAACAAATTTAAGTGAATTTGATGTTTTATTTGTTGATGAAATTCATCGTTTAAATAGTGTGGTAGAAGAGTATTTATATTCTGCTATGGAAGATTATATGATTGATATCATGATTGATAAAGGACCAAACGCTAGAAGTGTTCAATTATCATTAAATAATTTTACATTAATTGGNGCAACTACTAAGCTAGGAAATCTTACTTCACCNTTAAGAGATCGGTTTGGNGTATTATTACGTTTAGANTTTTATAATCATAATGAATTGTTAGAAATAATAAAAAGGTCTGCTAAAATTTTAAAAATTAAAATTGATAATGANGCTGCATTAGAAATTGCTAAAAGATCTAGAGGAACACCAAGNATTTCAAATCGNATATTAAAACGGGCNCGTGATTTTGCTGAAGTAGAGGCNAATGGCATNATTTCATTAGANATTGCAAATTTAGCATTATCAAAATTAGATATTGATAATTCTGGCTTAGATAGAATGGACCGTANNATTTTAAAAACAATGATTCAGAAATTTAATGGNGGACCAGTAGGTTTAGAATCTTTGGGTGTAGCCATATCAGAAGATGCTAGAACTATTGAAGAAGTATATGAGCCTTTTTTAATTAAAGAAGGCTTTATTCAGCGTACCCCTAGAGGAAGAAAAGTATTACAAAAATCTTATAATCATTTGGATATTAACAATCCATCAGATAAATAAATTTTATATTAATAAGGAGATAATATGTTTTTTGGAAGTGTAGAGAAACCACCACGTTTATCAGCATTTGATTTAGAAGTTCCTGATAATTTAATTGCAGATAAACCAACTAAAGCTAGAGAAAATTCTAAGTTGATGGTTTTAAATCGTAAAGACATGTCAATTGAACATAAAAAATTTAAAGATGTAGTGTCCTACTTCAAAAAAGGAGAAGTTTTAGTTTTAAATAACACTAAAGTTTATCCAGCTAGATTATATGCTAAAAAAGACAAATCAGATGCACAAGTTGAGGTTTTTTTGCTACGTGAATTAGCCAATAATTTATGGGAGGCAATGGTTAAGCCTGCGAGGAAAGTTAGAATCGGGAATAAATTGATTTTAAGTGATGAAATTACTTGTGATGTAATAGATAATACAGTATCTGGTGGTCGAGTCCTAAGATTTGATCATGACGAGCAATCACTTTATAAGTTTATTGATACACATGGGCTATGTCCTCTTCCGCCTTATATAAAAAGAGAGCCTGTACCTTCTGATAAGAAGCGGTATCAAACAGTTTATGCTAGTGAGAGAGGTTCAGTTGCTGCACCTACAGCTGGTATGCATTTNACAGATAAATTATTAGATGATATTTCAAAANTAGGCGTTNANACAGCTAATATTACTTTACATATTGGCTTAGGTACTTTTAANCCTATATTGGTTGAAGATTTAACAAGACATAATATGGATTCAGAATATTATTCTGTACCACCTGAAACGGCAACATTGATTAATGAAGCTAAATCGAAACGTAAAAAGGTCACAGTAGTTGGGACTTCTGCTGTAAGAACTCTGGAAACAGTAGTCGTGTCTGGTTTTCAAATTACAGCAAAATCTGGCTGGACAGATAAATTTATTTATCCTCCGTATGATTTTAAGATGGTAGATAAATTAATTACTAATTTTCACCAACCACAGTCTACATTAATGATGTTAGTGTCTGCATTTGCGAATAAAGACTTTGTGATGGATGCTTATAGTGAAGCTATAAAGAAAAAGTATCGTTTTTATTCATATGGCGATGCAATGTTGATTATATAATTATGTCTTTTAAAATTGGTCAAGGTTATGATGTTCATCAATTAACACCCAAAATACCACTTTGGGTTGGAGGAGTTAATATACCCCATACTAAAGGAGCAGAAGGTCATAGTGATGGAGATGTATTAATTCATGCTATTATAGATTCAATTTTAGGAGCCTGTAATTTAGGTGATTTAGGTCGTCATTTTCCAGCCACTGATGATTGGAAAAATGCTTCTGGCGCAGATATGCTAGCTTATACCTATAAACTAGTTACTAAGACCTTTCCAAAAATTAAAATACTAAACATTGATTCAACTATTATTTTAGAGCAACCAAAATTATCTAAATATATTCAAAGTATGAAAAATAATATTTCAAATAGTTTAAATATAGATATAAATAATTTATCTATTAAAGCTACTACTACAGATAAATTAGGTCCCATAGGATTAGAAGAAGGTATTGCTGCGCAGGCAATATGCCTTATTCAATTAAATCATGAATGATAATATAGTTAGATTAAGATTTGCTCCTAGTCCCACAGGTTATTTACATGTTGGAGGATTACGTACTGCTCTATATAACTATTTTTATGCTAAACAATTAAAGGGTAAATTGGTATTAAGAATAGAAGATACTGATCAGAACCGTCTTGTTAACAATGCTGAAAAAGATTTAATTGATATGTTGTTATGGGCTGGAGTAGAGTTTGATGAGGGTCCTCATATTGGAGGAGATTTTGGCCCCTATAGACAATCAGACAGATTATCTCTTTATAAAGATTTTTATTATGATTTAATTAAGCGTAATCATGCATATCCATGTTTTTATTCAGATGATCGATTGAAGAAGCTTTCATTAGGAGAGCTTTCAACTGAAGATGCTGCAATTGAAGATGCTATTTTTAAAGATTTTGATTTAGATACAATATGGGACAAAATGGATAAAGAACAATTTGTAGTGCGTTTTAAAATTCCTAATAATCAAATGTTATCACATCATGATTTAATTAAAGGTGAGGTTAAATTTGATTTAACATTAATTAATGATCCCATTATAATTAAATCTGATGGTTTTCCAACATATCATTTTGCTAATGTTATTGATGACCATTTAATGGATATTACTCATGTCATTAGAGGAGAAGAATGGTTACCTAGTATACCTAAACATATTTTACTGTATAATGCATTTGATTGGGATGTCCCACAATTTGGCCACTTACCCTTATTGTTAAATAATGATAAAACTAAATTATCAAAACGTAAAAATGATGTATCTGTTTCTAGTTATATAGATAAAGGTTATACAAAAGAAGCATTAATCAACTTTCTAGCATTATTAGGTTGGCATGAAAAAGGGGATAGAGAAATATATAGCTTAGATGAATTAATTGCTTCTTTTTCTTTTGAGCGAGTTAGTAAATCTGGTGCCGTTTTTAATATGCAAAAATTAAATTATTTTAATAATCACTATATTAAAAATTATCCAATTAATCAATTACAAGCTCTATTAAATGATTTTTATAGTAAGGATAATTTATTTACAGATGATATGGTTGAATTGGTAAGAGAAAAAATTGATAATTTGGGTGATTTTGAAAAATCATTAGCATTTTTTTCTTTAGAAAAAATTTCCTTAA
>PAOX01000037.1 GCA_002710085.1 Fidelibacterota bacterium | reverse complement strand
GTAAGTGGTGCAAATGCACTATCATCATAAAGGAAGGTAAATAATGAGTAAAAAAGGTAATATTTCACAAATTATGGGTGCTGTAGTTGATGTCACATTCCCTGATAGTCAGCTTCCTGAGATTTATAACGCCTTAGAAGTAGATAGGGGTGGAAATGAAGGTAAATTAACATTAGAAGTAGCTCAACATATTGGTGAATCTATTGTTAGAACTATTGCTATGGATTCAACAGATGGCTTAAAAAGAGGTCAAGAAGTTATAGATAAAGGTAATCCAATTTCAGTTCCTGTTGGAGATCAAACATTGGGAAGAATGTTTGATGTTTTGGGAAATCCTATTGATGAAAAAGGCGGAGTATCTGATAATTCATCAGTATTACCAATTCATAGACAGGCACCTCCTTTTGATGAATTAACAACAAGCTCGGAAGTTTTAGTTACAGGTATAAAAGTTATTGATTTAATGGAGCCATATACAAAGGGTGGTAAAACAGGNCTATTTGGTGGTGCCGGTGTAGGTAAAACTGTNCTAATACAAGAATTAATTAGAAATATTGCAACAGAGCATGGTGGATATTCTATATTTGCTGGTGTTGGTGAAAGGACAAGAGAAGGAAATGATCTTTATGGTGAAATGGTGGAATCTGGTGTTATTGATAAAACAGCATTAGTATTTGGTCAAATGAATGAACCGCCTGGAGCAAGATTAAGAGTAGCTTTATCAGGACTTACTATGGCTGAATATTTNAGAGATGAACAAGGGAAAGATGTGTTACTCTTTGTAGATAATATGTTTAGATTTACTCAAGCAGGTTCTGAAGTATCAGCACTTTTAGGCAGAATGCCTTCTGCTGTAGGTTATCAACCAACACTTGCAACAGAGATGGGAGAACTTCAAGAAAGAATTACATCAACTAAAAAAGGTTCTGTAACATCAGTNCAAGCTGTATATGTTCCAGCGGATGATTTAACTGACCCTGCTCCTGCAACTACTTTTGCACATTTAGATGCAACAACTGTACTTGATCGTAAGATTGCAGAGCTTGGAATTTATCCAGCGATTGATCCTCTAGATTCAACATCAAGAATATTGGATCCAAGAGTTATAGGTGATAGACATTATAATGTTGCTAGGTCTGTTCAGGTAACACTACAAAAGTATAATGAATTACAAGACATTATTGCAATTCTTGGTATGGATGAACTTTCAGATGATGATAAATTAGTTGTAAGTCGTGCTAGNAAATTACAAAAATTTATGTCACAGCCATTCTTTGTAGCTGAACAATTTACTGGTGTTGAAGGACGATATGTTAGTCTTGAAGATTCAATTTCTGGATTTGAAGCCATTGTTAAGGGTGAAATGGATGAATATCCAGAGAATGCTTTTGCATATGTAGGTACACTTGATGAAGTAGTAGAAAAGGCTAAAAAATAATGGAAAATTCATTCCAAATTGATGTCATTACACCAATTAAAAATATAAATGTTGGNACCTCTGAATATCTTAGAGCACCTAATTTAGAAGGNCTTTTTGGTATAAANGCTAGNCATGTAAGTTCAATTATATCTGTTGGTGAAGGAGAAATTAAAATCACACAAGATGGTAAAGAAAATTTTTATTTAACTACAGGTGGTTATGCAGATATAAAACCAGAAGGTGTAATTTTAGTTTTAGAAACATTTGAGAAGAAANAATAAAAATAGTTAAATGGAGTTAAGATAATGAAAAAGATAGGAATGTTCTGGGGAAGTTCTTCAGATAATACAAAAACAGCTGCTGAGTTTATTTCTGAATACCTTGAAATGAATGATGTTGAAATTGAATCATTTGATATTGCTGAAATAGGCACAGATAAAATTTTAGAATTTGATAATCTTATCATTGGTTGCCCAACATGGAATATAGGTGAGCTTCAAGAAGATTGGGATGCTATATTCTCTGATTATGAAAAATTAGATTTTTCTGGTAAGACAGCTGCATTTTTTGGGTGCGGTGATCAAGTTGGATATCCTGATAATTTTTTGGATGCTCTTGGAATATTAGGTAAACCTTTTATGGCTAATGGCGGTTCTTTGATTGGTCGTTGTAGTAAAGATGATTATGAATTTAGAGAATCTGTTGGTCTTGAGGGTGATCAATTGTTAGGTCTTGGTCTTGATTATGANAATGAAGATGAAAAATGTGAAGACCAAATGATAATGTGGTTAGAAAATATTATGGGAGAGTTTAAATAACCTTTAAACCTCTTTTAATAGCATTGTTAAGATCAANATCTGATTCTTGATAGCTATTTAAATATTTNCTTAANTCNTTTACCCATTTTTCTTCAATTTGGTGGCTATTTTTATATATTTCATATCTTAATAGCCACTCATTTGGATATNAGACATCTAGCATATCTAATAATATTTTTTCTTCAATTTCTTTATTATAAAATTTGTGATATAATTCAATAAGTTCTCTATCATTTTGATTATTGTTTTGGACTATATTTAATGTAGAAATTTTANTATCATTACTATCATCATATTTTTTTTGATTTAATTTATTATTTTGACTTTCCNTTTTATTGAATGCCATCGTTTTTTCAAATTCACTTAAGATATCAACTAGATCTGAAAAATCTTTAGCTACAAATAACTGAGGTTGTTGTTCCGTTATATCATAACTATAATTAATACAATCAATTGTTAAAGGTATTTTTTTAATATTACTTTTTAAACAGTTCTGACTTTCGCCTACTGATGANAGTAAGCCTGCCCCATATATTTTNGGATCATCTATAGTGCCTATTAATCCATACTCTACTGTCCACCAATGTAACCTAGATAATAGAGTAGCTTCACTTGGTNTAGTCTCAGCTGCTCTAGCATTTTTTAATTCTTCTTCTGCNTTATCAATNTCTTCTTTTGTTGCTTGTCTATCTTCTTTTAAATCAGAAAGTTTTCTGATTGCAAAATAAATTCTTTCATCTTCNTTTGAGAAGATTGCTTTTGAAGCAATTTTCCCATATTGTTTTAAATAATAAGAATATTCTTCATTTATAATAATTGGACTATGACCTGCAGATTCATGTACTATATCTGGAGCAGGAGTATATGTTAAATGTTCNCTACTTCTCATATCGCAGGCAATTGGTAAAATTCCTAAAGCTTGAAANTCCATGAATGCCCATGGTGGTATAAATCCTCTTACAGGAACTGCTCCCCAACCTATTTTAGACATTTTTTCATTCATATTTTTTATTGATGGAATTTTATCTAATGTAATNCCAGTNTTATTTAATCCATCATAATATGATTGATGAGCATGTTTTTTAAAGAAAGGGATAGATATATCCATTATAAAACTCCATACTTTATGATCTATAATAGTATATCTTTCATACTCTTGATCAACAATATAATGTTTTAAATGTTTTGGTATATTTTCAATATTCATATACCAATAATTTAATCAAATTGGTTTTATTTAAATAATAAAAATCATATTTTAATCATTAGATTATGTTACATTTATAGTATCAAAAAAAAATGACATCTTTTTTATCTTATTTAATTATTCTATTAATATCAATTTTCTTTAATCTTTTTCCAAGAGGAATAAGTTTAATTTTCGGAAGACTNATAGGACGAATAATGTACTATATAATTCCTATCAGAAAAAATGTAGCTCTACAAAATATACAAGACAATTTTTCCAACTTAGATCATAAGCAGCACATNCAAATATTAAAAAATACATACATTCATTTTGGTATGGTGTTATCTGATTTTTTAAGACAAAGCCAATTAGATAATAACAAAATAAAAAAAANAGTTAATATAGATGATGAAACTNTAAAGATTCTTAAGGATAATCCAGGTTCTATTATTATGACGGGTCATTTAGGAAATTGGGAGTATTTTTTGCCTATTTTTGGATTAAANGGNATTAAATTTAGTGTTGTTGCTCAAGCCATTAAAAATTCTTATTTAAATAACTTTTTTTTAAAATATAGAACTTTNAAGAATGTTCAAATTATATTTAGAAAAGAAGGTANAGAAAAAATGATGAAAGCATTAAATGATAAATTTCATCTTGGNCTTGCNTCCGATCAGAATGCAGGTAAAAGAGGTACTTTAGTTAATCTTTTGAATATTGACATATCTATTCCTAAGGGAGCTGCAATATTTCACCTTAAGACTAAAAAACCAATTCTTTTAGGATATTGTGTTATGAANAAAGATTATAATTATGATTTTTTTATTAAATATTTAGATACTTCACAAATAAAAGGCTCAAAAAGTGAGATGGTTCAAAATATTAATAGTCAATTCACAAAAAGCTTAGGANAAATGATATTAAAATATCCTAATCAATATTTTTGGTTTCATAAGATGAAAAATAAGAAAGAATATTAATGATTATTAAAAATAATAAGATAAATCATGCAATAAAAAATCTTGAAGATAGCAATATNATTATATATGAAACGGACACATTATATGGTTTAGGTGNAGATGCAACTAATTCTATAGCGATAAATAAAATTAACAAATTAAAAAAAAGGAAAACTCCTTTGTCAATCATGTTAAAATCAATTAATGAGATAGAGAATTATGCAATAATAAAAAAAACTGATTTTAATGTTATAGAACGATTATTTCCAGGACCATTTACTATCTTGTGTGAATCAAGGCCATCAAATTTATCAAATCTTGTACAACAAAGTTCTAATAAAATTGGAATTAGAGTTCCAGATAATAAATTTTGTTTAGATTTATTAAATCAGTATAATAAACCTATTATAACTACTAGCGTAAATTTGCATGGTCAAAAAGCTTTAAATAATATTNATGAAATTCAAAAAACATTCTTTAATATTGATATATATGCAGGAAATATTAATAATAAATCAAAAGGTTCTACTATTTTAGATTTTACAGAAGAAAANATNAATATTGTTAGACAAGGTGATGGAATATATAATATATGAAAACATTTAAGCGGATATTAAGTTATACAAAATCTTTTAGAGGNTTTATATTTTTATCAATTCTATGCTCTATAGTTTATGTAGCCTTAAATTCTATGTCAATATGGCTAATTGGAACTATGCTTGGTAATGTNATGNCGGANAGTCAATCATTTGTAAATGAACCTANTTCTTTAAATGAGCATTTAAATTTTTTAGTACAGAATTTAATTGGNACAGGTTCTCAGATTGATCAATTAAAATCTTTATGTATTTTGTTAATCATCATTTTTATTATTAAGAATATNCTATTTTATGTTAGCAATTTAATTATGGCCTATGTTCAGAATCATGTAATTACAAATATTAGAATTAAATTATTTAAACATGTAAGTACTTTATCTTTATCTTTTTTTAATAATTCTAAAATATCTGATTTAAGTTCTATTTTGATAAGAGATATTGCAGGAATGCGTGTTGCCTTTTCNCAGAGTTTNCAAAAATTAATTGTCGANCCTATAAGTATATTATCTTTTATTTTTTTACTTTTAATTATCAATATAAAATTTGCTATTCTTGTAATTATAATCATTCCTTTATCTGGTTTTTTTAGTTATAAAATTGGTCAAAGTATTAGAAGNAAATCAAAGAGAACAAGTATCCAAAGTGCTGGAATTTTAAATATTATAAAGGAAGCTCTAAGTAATATAAAAATTATTAAAATATTTAATTTAGAACATTTNGAAAATCAAAAGTTTATCAAAGAAAATATCAAATATTTTGATCTTATTTTCAAACAATCAAAGTTATCAAATCTTTTAACTCCCATAAATGAGACTATTGGTTTACTTGTAGGAATATTATTGATTTGGTTTGGAGGTATAAGTGTTTTAGAAGATCAAACTATGCAATCTGATGATTTTATTAAATTTATACTATTATTATTTGCAATGTTACAGCCTATAAGAAAACTTTCGAATGTTAATGTATTATTCCAAAATGGTATNGCTGCATCTGAAAGAGTTTTTAGTATATTTGATAACCATGAAAAAATANATGAAGATAAAAATGCTATTCAAATAGATGAATTTAAATCTAAAATAGAGTTTAAAAATGTNTCATTTAAATATGATAATATTAGTGGCGCTAATATTNTGGATCAAATTAATATTAATATTAATAAAGGAGAAACTATTGCCATTGTTGGTGAAAGTGGTGCAGGTAAATCAACTTTTTCAGAATTAATTCCTAGACTTTATGATGTTACTAAAGGNGAATTACTATTAGATGGCATAAATATTAAAAAATATACATTAATGAGTCTGCGAAATTTAATCGCAGTAGTAACTCAAAATTCTATTTTATTTAATGATACTATAAAGTCTAATATCTCATATGGGAATAATAAAGTAACTGAANGTCAGATTGTTGATTCTATTAAATCTGCNAATCTAGATAATTTGATTNANAAACTTCCTNAAGGNCTTGATACTATTNTTGGTGAAAATGGAGTTAAACTTTCTGGAGGAGAAAAACAAAGACTTTCAATNGCAAGAGCTATAATCAAAAATCCTGAAATTTTAATTTTAGATGAAGCTACAGCTTCTTTAGACTCTGATTCAGAAAAAAAGGTTCATAAAGCAATTAATAATATTATTAAAGATAGAACAGTTNTTGTAATTGCNCATAGNNTATCTACTATTGTAAATGCTGATAAGATTTTAGTAATGCAAAAAGGTAAAATCATTGAATATGGTACCCATGATGAATTATTAAAAAAATCTAAAGTATATAAAAATTTATATGAGTTACAAATGGGAAGTTCTAATTAAATTATAAGCATAGAGTAATACTTTTTGTATAAGCTTGAGATACAACAATGAATTTATTAATGAGCATACTATATAACATAACATCATCGAATCAATGCAAATAATTATATTAGCAGCTGGTATGGGGACCAGATTAAATAAAGATATCCCTAAATCATTAACTACTTTAAATAATGGAGAATCTATTTTAGAAAGACAGATTAATTCGTTATTAGAGTATGTTGATAAAGAAAATATTACTATAGTTGTTGGATATAAAAAGAATATAATTAAAGAAAAATATCCTGATTATTATTTTGTTTCTAATAATAAATATAAGACCACTAATACAGCAAAAAGTCTTTTATGTGCATTAAATGAAAGAAATATAGAGTCAGATATCATTTGGTTAAATGGGGATGTTGTNTTTGATNCNCNAATTTTAAAAAATATTTTTNATNCCAATCAATCTAGCATGTTAGTTAATTGTGAATCAGTTGGTGAAGAAGAAGTGAAGTATAGTATTNAAAATGATGGTAGTATTGATAAAGTTTCAAAAGATATTAAAAATGGTTTAGGAGAAGCTGTTGGAATCAATAAAATAGTTAGTTCTCAGATTAAAGAATTTAGATATCAATTAGATAAATGTGAAGATAATGATTATTTTGAGCGTGNTATAGAGTTTCTTATAAATCAAGATATCAAGGTTTATCCAATTGATATTTCAAAGTATTTTTGTTGTGAAATTGATACCCAAGATGATTTAGATTTTGTTAATCAATATTTAGATAAATAAATAAAAATGATTATTTTAAATAGTAGTCTATCATATAAAATAAAAAGATATTAGAGAGCTTAAAATGAATAAAAAAACTGTATATATTGGAATGTCTGCTGATATTCTTCATCATGGCCATTTAAACATAATAAATCAAGGTAAAAAGTTAGGAAATGTTATTGTTGGTTTACTTACAGATGAGGCTATATCTACTTACAAAAGATTACCATTAATTACATTTGAAAATCGAAAAAGAATTATTGAAAATATAAAAGGTGTAGAGCAAGTAATACCACAAGAAACTCTTGATTACGCTCCGAATCTTTATAAAATAAAGCCAGATTATGTAGTTCATGGCAGTGATTGGAAAACAGGTGTACAAAAAAATACTAGAGACCAAGTAATTAAAACTCTATCTGAATGGGGAGGAGAATTAATAGAACCGGATTATACTGATGGCATATCTTCAACTCAAATTATTAATAATATAAAGGAAAAAGGTGTTACTCCAAACCAAAGATTAGGGACATTAAAAAGATTATTAAATACTAAGTCGGTCTCAAAGCTTCTTGAAGCTCATAGTGGTCTTACTGGATTAATAGCAGAAAAAACAAATTATGATAACAATCAATTTGATGGTATGTGGATAAGTAGTTTGACTGTATCTACAACAAAAGGTAAGCCTGATACAGAAATAATTGATTTTTCATCTAGATTCCAAACTATTGAAGAAATATTAGAAGTAACAACAAAACCAATTGTTGTAGATGGTGATACTGGTGGTAAAATAGAACATTTTAAATTTACTGTTAGAACATTGGAAAGATTAGGTATATCTGCAGTAATTATAGAAGATAAAATTGGAAATAAAAGAAATTCACTATTTGGAAATAGCGTTAAACAAGAACAAGATACAATACAGCATTTTTGTAAAAAAATTGAGGTAGGTAAAAATGCATTAATAACAGATGATTTTATGATTATTGCAAGAATTGAAAGTCTTATTATGAAAAAAGGGTATCAAGATGCTATAGATAGAGCTAAAGCATATATAGATGCTGGTGCTGATGGAATTATGATTCATAGTAAAGATAATAACACAAAAGAGCTTCAGTCTTTCTATGATATTTATAATAAATTTCAAAATAGAAAACCATTAATTCTTGTACCAACAGCATATTCACAGTATACTGAATTAGAATTAAATAAAAAATTTGGAGCTAATTTGATAATTTATGCAAATCAACTTTTAAGAAGCGCTTATCCTTCAATGGCAAAAGTTGCTGAATCTATTCTAAAGTATTCAAGATCAGAGGAAGCTTCTAAAAAATATTGTATGTCAATAAAGGATATTATTACTCTTATACCTGAGGATTACTAATGAGCATATCTCCTCAATCCTTTTTAAAACATTTAATTCATAGAGATATTTTATTTTTTACTGGGGTCCCAGATTCTTTGTTAAAATATTTATGCTTATGTATAGATCAAAGTAAGGATTTAAAGAACAATCATATTATTACATCTAATGAAGGAGCAGCAATTGGTTTAGCGTCTGGTTATCATCTAGGAACAAACAAATTGCCTCTTGTATATATGCAAAATTCAGGTATTGGAAATGCTATTAACCCACTATTATCTCTTTCTGATTCAAAGGTGTATTCGATACCAATGTTAATTTTGATTGGATGGAGAGGTGAGCCGGGAGTTAAGGATGAGCCTCAACATTTATCACAAGGTGAGGTTCAAATTGATTTATTAGATTCTTTAAAAATACCTTATGATATAATCTCAAAAGATAGTATTGATTATAAGATGATAATTGACAATGGATTAGATGTTGCTAAGAAAAAATCATCACCTTTTGTTATATTAATAAAAAAAAATACATTTTCAAAAATTGAATTCAATTTAAAGAAACAAAGAAAAAATACTTTATCATTAACAAGGGAATATAGTCTTGATATTTTATTAAAATCCTTACCAAAAAATTCAATTATTGTATCAACTACAGGAAAGACATCTAGAGAAATTTTTGAATTAAGAAAATTAAATAATCAGTCACATGAAAATGATTTTTTGACTATAGGATCAATGGGACATTGCTCATCAATTGCTTTAGGTATTGCTAAAACCAATCCTCATTTAAATATATTTTGTATAGATGGTGATGGATCAATGATAATGCATATGGGAACTTTAAGTACAATTGGGCAAGAATTACCAGATAATTTTCATCACATATTAATAAATAATTATACCCATGAATCTGTTGGAGGTCAAAGAACATCATCAGAAATAATTGATTTTTATTTACTTTCAAAGTCGTTAAACTATCAAGATTATTATAGTGCGAATGATAAAGAAACATTAAATCAATTAATTGAGAAATTATTAAATAATGCTAATAAACCAGCTTTATTTGAAATACAAGTTAAATCTGGCTCTAGATTAGATTTAGGAAGACCTACCATTACTCCAAAAGAAAATAAAATTAAATTAATGAAAAAAATACATGAATTATCTCAAAAAAAATAATTCCTACTATAACCCTGTAAAAATTATAGAAACTGATAATTGGATAAATGAAATTAAATTAATAATTGCTTCTAAAAAATTAAATAGTTCATTATTAATAACATCAAAAGGAAATAATCAGAGAATAAATATTCAAAAATATTTTCCTAACCTAGTTATTGTAGATAATGTTCCACCTAATCCTACTATTCAATATTGTGATAGTGAATTAAAAAGTCTTAGATCACAAAATTTTGATTCAATTATAGCTATTGGAGGTGGTTCTGTAATGGATGCTGCAAAATTATTTTTAGCTGGGATTAGTATAAAAGAAAAATCAACTATCGAATTAATAAAATACAAAAAAAACATTAGAACTAAAGTGCAAACTTTTTTTATACCTACAACACATGGAACAGGTAGTGAGGTTACAATGTGGGGAACAATTTGGGATTTAGAGAACAAAAAAAAATATTCAATATCTAATCCAGATTTATATCCAAATTATGCATTATTAGATTATAAGCTTACAGAATCATTATCAATCAATTTATCTATTATCACATTAATGGATGCTTTAAGTCATAGTTTAGAATCAATTTGGAATAAAAATAAAAACTCTAAAACTATAAAGTATGCAATTGAGGCTATCATTTTGATTATTAACAACACAAAAGATATTCACAAAAAATCTATTTCAAAAGAAAATAGAAAAAATTTAATTTATGCCTCAACACTTGCTGGTTTAGCTTTTTCAAACACTAAAACTGCTATATGTCATTCAATTAGTTATCCATTAACAATGTTGTACAATATACCACATGGAGTAGCTTCTTCGATGACCTTAATTCCTGTATTGATTCAAGCTGAAAATGAAATCAAAGATGAACTTCAAATAATCTATGATGAATTAAAAATAAATAATTTGTCTGATTTTATATGTATAATAAAAGAGATTTATAGTAATCAAATTAGTTACAAATTAAAGGATTGGGGTGTTAAGAAAGAGGATATTCCTTTATTAGTAAAAAAATGTTATACTAAAGATAGAATAGAAAATTATATCATTGATATAAAAGAAGAAGATATGTTAAAAATATTGCAAACAATTTATTAATTTTATTGTATGAATTTGTTAACTCCAACAATTAAGCTATTAAATTATTTAAAAATTAATTATGTATTATCTGGAAATGCTTTATATGGTTTAACTAGGTATAATGATATTTTTAAATACTCTAAAAATAGTAATATATTAATTTTTAAAGAAAATCCGGTTAAAATGCTCTTATTATTTATCTTTTTATTAAAAGAAAAAATAATATTAAAGCCAAAGTTTAGGTATTCTAAAAAATTTAGTAGACGAATAAAATTTTATAAAATTACTGGAAAGCCAACACTCCTTACTAAATCATCAAATAATATTCAAATACATTTTTTAAATAAAGAGGATAGTCAGTATAAAGTATTTTATGAAGAAAGATTTTTATCTTATGATTGTAAAGATTTAAATATTAACAGTATAAAATCTATAAATCACAATAATGAAAATTTATATATTCCTCAAAATTCTGATAGATTTATCATTAAATATAAGGAAAATTTACTCGCTGGATTTAACAAGGTGTATGAAGTAAACTTAGCTTCAGATCAGCAATATGAAGCATTAGATTTATTAGATGGAACGGTATCAATTATCAATCAAAATAAATCTAAATATTTTCTTGATGCTGGTACACTATTGGGTGCCGTAAGAGATAAGAAATTTATTCCTTGGGATCACGATATAGATCTTGGAATTATTTATAATAATCAATTGGAAATAGATAAACTTATTAAATTATTAAAGAAAAAATATTATGTAAGAGCTTTAAATTTTAAAGATGACCCTGATATTTGGAATCTTGGAAAATATAGAATAATCAAAGTATATAAGAAAAAAGGATTATTTAATAAAGAAATGATGTGTTTAGATATTTTTATTTTTTATCTATCTAAAATTGATGTTACAAATCAAGAAGTATACAAATATGGCGTATGGGATAAAAATGCATTTTACCCTAAAAGTATTTTAAATGCTTTCACAACTATTAAGTTTTATGATAAATATTATAATATACCTAAGAATCCAGAAAATTTTTTAAAATTTAAATATGGTGATAATTGGCATACTCCTAATAAAAAATGGAGCACTGTATTAAATGACAAATCATTAATTAATAATAATTCAAATTAAATATTCTTATTTAATTTATAGGGTATAAATGAAATTTATAAACAAAAACAATATGTATGATATTGATTTTATTTGGTCTAGTCAAAAAGAATATTTCAGTTTAAAGCCTCTTTATCTTGAATCTAAAAATGTTGGTTTAAATACAAGATTATTAAAAATTCATAGAAATAAAATTCGGAATTATATAAAAATTTCAAATTTATCTAAAAATATAGTTATATCTCATGATCAAGCTTTAAAGAGGGTTCAAAAATTAGGTTGGAAAGGTTCGTATATATATGTTGAGCATGGATTAGGTGCAATGAAATATTATACCTATAAATATTCTTTCTTTCATGATGCTGATTTACTTTTTTATCCAGGGGAAATTTTTCAAAAAAAGATGAAATCTATTAACCCTAATTTTGAAAATGGTTTATTAGGAGGTTATCCTAGGATGGATGAACTTCATTCTCTCACCATAGATAAAAAGAGTTTATGTTTGAAATATAAATTAAATCCTGAAAAACCTATCAAATTATTTGCACCATCATGGGGTGGAAAATATTCAAATAATTCTGGTATAAATAATATTAAATTTTTCAAGAATATTGATAATCTTTTAGTGATTCCTCATCCAGCTGATTATAAAATTGCAAAAAAATATGATGTAATAATCCCCGGAAAAGAGGAAAATATTAATCAATTTATTCATTTAGCAGATATAATTATAAGTGAAGTATCTTCAGTAGTAGCCGAAGCATGTTTAATAAATAAGCCTGTTATTCAATTAGTTCTCGATCAATTTCCAGGATGTTTTCCAGAAAAAGACAAAAGAAAGAATGAAGATTGGGTTGATAAAGAAGTATTGAAGAATGAACTTTTGTTCGACAGAAAAAAAAGGCCATTTAAAATTCCTTATATAGATGAGGATTGGATTTTAGGTCACACATGTAAACCTGAAGATATAAAAGAAACGATAGATTTAGTTTTAAAAGAACCGGATAAATATAAAAAAGATAGAAACTATTGGTCTAAACAATCTTGTTATAAATTTGATGGAAACATTTCTAATAGAATGATCATGATGATTAAAGAATTTATTACATCTGGTAAACGTGTACAATTATAATGATATATATTCAATAAATTATTAAATTATAATTGTTGATGATAAAATTTTAATAATAGCCAATGGCCCATCAATATTAAAGCAAAATTTTGGAACAGAGATTGATAAGTTTCATGAAGTTGCAAGAATTAATAATTATCAGACAGATGGTTTTGATGATTGTATAGGTTCTAAAACTACAATATGGTTTAATGGGGGTAATCAGAACTTAAAAAAACCAAAAATTTATCCTAAAAAAGTAGTTGTGTTTATTCCTTATGAAATCTTAAATCGAAAAGAAGAGAAAGTTAAGAAGAAATTACCTTTTAGATTAGGTATGGATTCTAACGATTACATAGTAATCAAAAGAGAAAAAATGAAAGAATATGAAAATAAATCAAATATAGAAAGGCCTACAACAGGTTTTAATTCTATATTATGGGCAATTGATAATTATAAAGAAGTTATTATTCATGGCTTTGATTTTTTTCAAAACGGGAAAGAACATTATTATGATTCTTTTTTTATGAAGAAAATTTCAAATTTAAAAATTATGAGAAAAAGTCAAAAACATGATAATGTTGGAGAAAAAGAATTTATTCAAGCATTAATTAAGCAAAATAAAGTTATTCAATTATCAGATTTTTTAAAAAGGTAAAAAGATGAATGTAGCAGTTATTTTAGCAGCAGGTAATTCAAATAGATTTAAAGACACTACTCCAAAACAGTTTCAAAAATTTGGTGATCAGATGATTGTCGAATATTCTATTAATACTTTTTTAAATCATTCGGAGATTGATGAGGTTTTATTATTAGTTCCAAATCAATATGTAGATTTGATTAAACAAAAAATTAAAGGTTGTAAAATATTTGTTGGTGGTCAAACTAGACAAGAATCATCTTATATAGCTTTAGAGAATTGCCCTAAAGAAACACAAAACATTTTAATACACGATGCCGCTAGACCTTTTATTGATAATGAGATTATTTCTAATTGCATAAAAGAATTAAAAAATAATACAGCTGTATGTCCAGCTCTTCCATGTACAGATACGATTGCTAAAGTTAGGGATTCTAATATTAAACAGATATTAAATAGAAATGAATTATATAGATTGCAAACTCCTCAAGCATTTAATTTNTTAATTTTATCTGAATGNCATAAAAAAATAGATAAAGATGTTACNGATGATATGAGTGTAATTCAAGAGTATGGATATGATACTAAAATAATTTTAGGAAGTGAAAAAAATATGAAGATAACTTANAAGAAGGATTTNGANATAATTAAAGCATTATTATGAGNAAAGAATACGTAGTTATAATACCAGCAAGAGGTGGAAGTAAAGGNGTTCCTAAAAAAAATATAAAGAATTTTTTAGGNAAGCCNTTATTACAGCATAGTATAGATTATGCTAAACAATCTCAATTAGTAANTCAAATTATTTTAACAACAGATTCTGATGAGATNATGNATATTGGNAAAAATAATAATATTACTGTAGTAGANAGGCCTAAAGAATTNTCTNATGATANTGCATCNACAGAAAGNGCAATAGNNCATGTANTATCTTTATTTANATTTTCTTCAAATACAATATTTNTATTNTTGCAACCTACTAGTCCATTAAGNCCTAAAAANTCTTTAGATAAAATGATTAANNTATTNAATAANNANNAATANGACTCAATGCTTACTTTAAGNCCTATTCATCCTTTAACTTGGAGGNTTAATNAAAATAGNCCTGAATGNATGTANGATTATTTAAATAGACCACGTAGNCAAGATTTTCAAGATAAAGATTTAATATATGATGAAAATGGTTCGGTTTATATTTTTAAGTATGATATTTTNAAAAAAGAATTAAATAGATTAGGTGGAAAAATTGGAAGTTTTATATTTGATGAAGAGTATGGAAAACAAATTGATACTCCATTAGATTTTGAGTTATTAGAAACACTTGGNAAATATTTAAAAAGGATTAATGATGANTAATAGNAATAATATAAAATTAGTAGCNACTGATATAGATGGAGTTTGGACNGATGCTAAAATGCATTATACAGAAAATGGTGATTTCATGAAATCATTTAGTACTTATGATGGAATGGCTGTTCANATTTTAAGAGAAAACAACATAGAAACTGTTATTATNACAAGTGAAAANTCTGAGATCGTTTTACAGAGNGCCAAAAAATTAAAAATATCTAATGTGACAATTGGTGAAAAAAATAAGCTTGAAAGAATTAAAAAAATATGTTTAGAAAAAGAAATTGATTTAAGTCAAGTAGCATATATTGGTGATGACTTGAATGATGTTGATGTTTTAAANCATGTAGGATTTTCCGCTTTAACGAATAANAGNCCTATTAAAGANCANATAAAAGTAGATTATATTACAAAAAGAAATGGTGGAGATGGTGCGTTTAGAGAATTTGTAGATTTAATATTAAAAGATAGATAAATGTTTTTATTTATANTTTATTACTTTTTNTCACCATTTATTTTTCTTNCNTTAGTCATATTTTCAATTTTTAATAAAAAGATTAGAATATTATTATTTAATCAAAAAAAATCACTTTTAAATATAAGNTCAAAATTAAATAGTAATAAAANAAANATTNTTATCCATGCAGCTTCAGCTGGTGAGTATGANCAAATAAAACCTTTATTAAAAACAATTGATAGAGATATNTATTTTATNATANTAAGCTGTATGTCTCCTACCNTTTTTAAATCAATTAAAGATGATGGTTTNTCAGATTTNAGTTGTTATCATCCATTTGATTTTCCATGGAGTGCAAAATATTTTTTTAAAACAATTAGTCCTTCAATTTATATAACAACNAGACATGATATATGGCCTATACATTTATATAGNGCTCAAAATAATAATATTAAAACTATCATAATTAATGCAAATCTATATANTAAATCNAATAGACTTAAATGGTATGCATTAGGNTTCTCAAAATATACTTTNAATATGTTTGATTTGATTATAGTACCAACAAAAAGNATAAAAAGTATATTTAAAAATTNATTACAAATAGATAATGTTGAGATTATATCTGATACTAGATTTGATCAAGTTTTAAATCGAAAAGNAGAGTCAAGCACANTNNCAAAGTTTGAAGATTTTGGTAGAAATAACATTATTTTTGGTAGCGTTTCTTCGAAAGATTTAGAAATCATTTCATCAACTTTAACAAATGATTTTTCACGCTCTATTAAAGAAAATATTATCATTGTTCCTCATGAAGTAGATGTAAAATTAATTCAAAAAATTGAAGATATATGTAAGGGAACTAATTTTTTTAATAAGGTCCAAAAATTATCTAATTTAGAAGATGTTTCTGATTGTAAAGTTATTATTGTGGATAAAGTAGGGATATTGCCAGAATTATATAGATATTCAAAATTTGCTTATATTGGTGGAGGTTTTGGTGCTGGAGTACATTCTACTATTGAACCGTTAGTTTATAATAATATTGTTTGTTATGGTCCTAATATTGATTTACTTGATGAAGCTAAAGAAATGCAGGAAGAAGAATGTGGTTTTATTGTTAATAATGGATTTGAATTTTATAATAAATATTTAGAGTTTAAAGATTTAAATAAAATAAAAAATATTAAGAAAAGCATTACAAAATATCTTCAACATAAAGAGTGTTCATCAGAAAAGATATATAAGGCAATTAAAAGGTATGCTTAAAGGGTATATATCATTAATTATTCTATCTTTTTTATTATCTGCATCAGATTTTCAAGAATATATTTATGATGTTGAAATTAAAGGTATTTCAATGATTGCAGGTACTGTAGGTAAGTGTGTATTGAAAATAGAAAAAATAGAAAATAATGAATATCAAATAGATATATTAACAAAAACAACAAATCTTGCTAAAATATTATATCCCTACGTTGATAAAATTAAATTAAAAGTTGATAATTCTTTTTCATTAATATCAATGAATCAAAAAATTTCTAATAAAAAGGAAAAAACAAAGATTGAAGTGGATAAAACTGAAAAAATAATTAAAAGAAACGGAAGAAAATTAAATTTTTATTCAGATTCATTGTTTTCACCTTATTCATTAATTCCATTATTGAGAACAAAAGATTTAAAGATTAATAATGAGTATTTTTATGAAATTTTTAGTAGTAAAAAAATTAAAGATATTTTATTGAAAGTATTAAAATCTGAAGAGATAAAAGTACCTTATGGTACTTTTGATTGCCTAAACATAAAACCAATAACCGCTCAAAATGCAATTAAAAATAATGGTGAATTAGAGTTGTGGTATACTAATGATAGTAATAAAATTCCTATTAAGATCAAGTTAGAAACTAAGATTGGTACTTTTATTATGAAGCTTAGAGAGATTAATAATTAATGCATACAGTACTACTAATAGTTAATCCAATAAGTGGTAAAAAGGCTGCTAAAAAAATATTACCAACTGTAGTCTCAGAGTTTGAAAAGAATCAATTGCAAATAAAGATAATAGAATCAGAATATAAAGGTCATATTGAAAGTATATTAAATACTTACAGTATAGAAGATTATTATTGTTGTTGTATAATAGGTGGTGATGGCAGCTTTCATGAGGCTGTTAATGGTTTGATGAAAAGGTCAGACAATTTAAAGGTGCCTCTATGTTTAGTCCCTGCTGGCTCAGGTAATAGTTTAGCTAGAGATTTAGGTATTCTAGATTTAAAAATTGCTATAAATAGTATTATAAATGGTAAAAAGCTAAGTGTTGATATATCAAAAATTGATTGTGATAATCAAAGGATATATACTTTTAATATTACAGGCTGGGGAATGGTTGCTACTGTTGGGATTAATGCTGAACGGTTTAGATGGTTAGGGACAAGTAGATATACTATATTAAGTATATTTGAAATTATTTTCAAAAAAACAAATAGCGCCAATATTGTGTACTATGATAAAGATAATAAAAAACATGAACTAAATGATAATTTTATGTTTGCAGTATTATGTAATACAATTCATACAGGTAAGGGTATGAAAATAGCTCCTAAAGCCAAATTAAATGATGGCTTAATAGATTTAGTTTTGATAAAAGATGCATCTAGATTAAAGCTTTTAAGATTAATGTCTAAATTATTTTCTGGAAAACATATCTATGATGATATTGTAGAATATGTTCAACTTTCTAAGTTTGAATTAAAAACGCATGTAACAAGTCAATTAAATATTGATGGAGAAATTAAGGGTTCAGCCCCATTTAAGCTTTCAATTATTCCAAAAGCTATTCAAATAATTAATTAAATACTTTTTTTATTTTATAAATACCCTTAATTTGTAATCGTGCAAATCGTGCAATAATAAAATTTAAAGGTAATTATGAAATTAGTTTATATCATTTTATTGAGTTTTATTTTTTCAAATAATTCTACAGAAATATTTAATAATCAGTTATTAAATTC
>PAOX01000036.1 GCA_002710085.1 Fidelibacterota bacterium | reverse complement strand
CAGGGATATCATATTGATCTAATGCTCCTTGAGAAAATATAAACGATAACATTAAGCATAATATTAGTTTAATTGATTTCATTTTATTTCTCCCTTTTTTTTATAAACGGCCAAATTTAAGGAAGAAAATGGATTTAAAAAAATTGAGGAGTTATGATAACTCCTCAATTTGAATAGGTATCCCTCCGTAATTCATAGTTGAATCACTACCTGATTTAATATATAAAAATAGTATTTTAGTTCTTGTGTTTTGAATCACAAAATAATAAGGAAGAAATTTAGATAATTAATTATGCAAAACCACCATGGCCAGATAACTCATTAATATCAACACCTAATTTATTATTGATATATTTCCATTTTTGGTCATCAGGCATATCAAATATTATTTCGGAATTACTAGGCGCTATTAGCCAATCTCCATTTTCAAATTCATTTTCTAATTGACCATTGCTCCAACCAGCATAACCTATTGAAAACCTAAACATACTAGGTCCATTACCGGTCACAATATCCTTCAGAATTTTTGAGTCTGATGTCACGCCTATTTGATTAGAAATCTTAATTGTTTTTTTTGTAATATAATCTAATGGATGTAAAATAATTCCCATATTTAAATCAACAGGACCTCCAAAATAAACATTTGGAGTTGGGTTAATTTGGTGTAGTTGTGTCTCTTTTAAAATAGAATCAGCTTCTTCTTTGAGTTTTAAATCTGATATAGGTTTATTGATAATAAGTCCCATCGCACCATCTTTATCATGACTACATACATATATAAGACTTTTTTTAAAGATTGGGTCATTAACATGTGGCATTGGGATTAAAAAGTTATTTGATAAATTTTTCATAATTAATATTACAATTTAAATATGAAAATGTGAATAAAAAAAGTAACAATTATAATAAATTTACTTTAATATTAATGAGATTAATTATGAAATATTATTTAGCAATACTTTTATTTATTTTTATGGGGTGCGCAGCACAAAGGGCACCTAAAGGAGGTCCTATTGATAATCAGGGACCTAGTTTAATTGATGTGTCTCATTCAGAAGACTACAAGATTGCAAATACTAATGAGCAAATTATATTTTATTTTAATGAGTTTCTCAACCCTCTAACTATTGTTAATGCAATTGAAATTATAAACTTTACTGATTTTAATTATCAAGTTAGAGGAAAAAAAATCATCATTAGCCCAAATCAAAAATGGCCTGAATATAAAAGTATAAAAATTAATATTTCAAGAAGCATTTCTGATTTTAATGGTAATACTATGGATAACCCAATAAAGTTTTCATTTTTTAATACTAATATGATATTAAATAATAAAATTACTGGAAAGGTTATTAATACTAATGATGAAATATTTCAAGTTGGATTATATAGTTCACTTGATAGTATGTATATGCTGATTGATAAAACAGAATCAAATAATCAGGGTCAATTTCAGTTTAAAAATATAGATGATGGGCAATATATCATTGCAGCAGTACAAAATAAAATTGATGTATTACAAGATGATATTAGAAATAAGAGGTATGGATTTAGTAGTGCAAATTTTATTGATTTAGCTAATCAAGACAGTATCTACATTACAATTAAAGTTGATAACCCTTTAGAAAGATTAGCAATTAAATCATTTCGCCAAATTAATAATAGTTTTGGATATATAATGTTAAATAATGGTTCTGAAAAACCATTCTTAATTTCTGATAATAAAAATAATGAAGATTCTTTAAATATTAAGATTAAACTAGCCAATAGATTTGAAAGTTATATGCCTAATCAATATACTGCATTTATAAGCAACATTATTGATACTATTCCTCCTAAAATATTGTCTTCCCAACATATTGGAAAAGAATTTCATATTGTATTTAATGAACCTATTGCAAGAGGAATAAATAGTCCTAATGTTTATTTTAAAGTAGATACAGTTTTTAATAAATTAGATTATTCTTTTATTGATTCTTTCACCTTAAATATCAATCAACATAGTTATCCTACATTATATATTGATAATATTTATGATGTGTATTTAAATAAAGTATTAGACACTTTATCTATTTCAAATTCATTTTCAGTAGATGAGTTTATTGGTGGCAATATATATGGAACAGTAGACTATGAAGGTAATTATCCTATTATTGTTAAAGCTGAAAATATTGATTTAGAATCTGAATATTATGAGTACATTGATTTTGACAAACAATTTTCATTTTCAAATATTAAACCAGGTTTTTATAATTTTACTGCATATGAAATTTTAGATAATTATGATTCCACTTATTATTATAATGGTAGCTGGGCTCCTTTTAAAAGGTCAGCTAAATTTGGTATTTATTCTGAAACATTAGAGGTTAGAACACATTGGGATCTTAAAGGTATGGTAATATCAGTTAAATAGTAATTTTATGAATTTAAAAAAAACATATAGTCAATTAATGTCTATTGCAGATGATCTTCACATTAAAGTTATTAAAGGTAAGGGTAATTTTAAAGGAGGGGCATGCGTTTATAAAAAAGAAAATATTATTGTATTAAATCACAATAAGCCTATTGAAGAAAGATTAAAAAATTTAATTATAAGTTTATTAGAGTTTGATATGAGTTCGATTGATTACGATAAGCATATCCAAAAACTTTTTGAACAGTACAACACATAAAAGGAGTATAAATGGATAAAAATTTTTTATGGGCACCATGGAGAATGGATTACATTCAAAATCCCAATAAAGAACAGGATGTATTTTTAAAAAAGATAAAATCTTCAGATGATAGAAAACACTTAGTGTTACATCGATCTGTCAACTCTTTTGTAGTTATGAATCTATATCCTTATAATAATGGACATTTAATGGTTGTGCCTTATGAAAAATATGATGATATGACGAAATTAAATGTAGATACTTTATCAGAAATAATGTCTTTATCAAAAGATTCAATGAAAATTTTAAAAAACAAATTACATTGTGAGGGCTTTAATTTTGGTCTTAATATGGGTAAAGCAGCAGGTGCTGGGATAGATGATCATTTACATTTTCATATTGTCCCAAGATGGATGGGAGATTCTAATTTTATGCCAGTTACAGGGCATACTAAAATTATAATGGAAAATTTATTTGATACTTATGACAAATTAAAGCCATCATTTGATTTATTAAAAAAATTATAAAACTTCTTTTATATATTATAATCTTTATATAATTTTACCTCCTGAAAATTAAATTTTTCCGGTATAGCTCAGTTGGTTAGAGCAGCGGACTGTTAATCCGCGTGTCCGAGGTTCGAGTCCTCGTACCGGAGCAATCAAAAAACCCTCTAAATAGAGGGTTTTTTTTTTATTATAATTATCATAAATTATAGCATGAGAAATTTTATGATATATTNATTCATANTANTNGTTNCTNCTTTTTTTATTTCNTGTAGTGAAAATTCTCNGCACGTTACTAAAGAAAAAAATAGTATTATNTTTTATNATGCTAANCTTAAAGTGAAGCAAATCAACCTTGATGAATCGGGTNTTATTTTAAATATTCANACTTTTAATAATNANAANTTAGAAACNGANTGGATTCCNGATAANAATAATTTAGAAGAATTTTATGAGTATTATGGNAATGGNAAAGTTAAGGTNAAAGGNTATTTAAAAAANNANAAAAANCATTCTTTATGGAGTTATTATGATCGTGAAGGACATTTGTTAATTGNNCGTTANTTTAGNTATGATANNCCAAACAATATATGGATATGGTATGATCANCATGNTNNTNATAAAATAGATAAATATNAAATNTATTCAGACATTAGAAATGATGGTTCTTTTACNAGNTATTATCAATCATCTAATATTAAAGAGAAGAAAAATTATGTTTACAATAAATTNGATGGTGAGTATAATTTATTTCATGANNCTGAAGNAAATTCTATTTATTTAAAAGGATANTATCTTGCNGGNGCAAAAATTAATGATTGGGAAATTTTTAACGAGCAAGGAGAATTTCAAGCCTTTCTGAAATAAACTAATTTATAATGTTTGATAAAATACTTTCATTCTNTACTATCTATTATAAAGAAATTATCATTACTATTCTTGTTGTAACATCCATATTCTACACCAAAAANAGATCAGTTGCCATGGCAATTTGTACTATTTTATTAATTTATTATTTTTATATCATATTCTTTGGGCTATGAAAAAGAAGGATATTACTCACCCAAAATTATATTGTGATTTCAANATAAANCCTCAAGGTTTAGAANTNTTTTATTATTCAAATCAATTAGATCAAAAAGGAAATCGTATTATGGATTCATTTGTAGANTCTAANATAAACTCTTTTTCTGATTCAGATTTAAATCAATTAAATAAAAAGGAATATAATAAATTATTGAGTTATATTTTAAGGCAAGAAAGAGTTATGCAAACATANTTAAAAAAAGGTTTTCATAGNCANTATGANATNGTAAAAAGTAGTTTAGCNTTAATGTATAAGTTTAAAANTCATTTTGAAAGTGTAGTNAAANATGAATCTTGANTGGTTATATTCAAATTTAACATGGATTATTATAGTGTTAATTTNTACGACGGTAGTATTATTTTTATTCCCAGTTATTTTAGGGGCTGATTTATTAAAAAAGACTAAAAAGAAGAAATAATGGATTCTCTATATTTAGGATTAATCATGGCATTAGTTTTTTTAGTTNTAGCTATTAGCCAAGTATTNAGTTTNCAAAAAGAAGTAAAGAANTTAAAGAGTATTACTTCATTTTTATTAAAAGAGATTAAAGATATAAGGTCAAAAAATGAATNACATNAATCAAAATCANCCAANGANCGATTCAGAATCAAGTAGAATCTATTCTTTATTTTANTCATTTTTTTTAATTCCTTTAATGATTGTTGTNTTTGGTATTTTATTTTATTTGCTTTTTGCTGTTATCACAGAAGAGCCTACNGATGTTAATCAATTATTAATTAAATTGGAGACAGGNTCTNTACGAGACAANGCAAANGCAAGCTATCGTATGAATAAATTATTTTTTAATGANCCCAATAAGTATAANTCTTCATATCGAAACCGTATTATTAAAATTCATAATATGTCTAAATCTGAACATTTGACTGATAANACTCTTCGGTTACATACAATTATGATTATGGGNAATTCAACAGACACNACATTTGGCTCTATTTTAATCCAGGAATTACAAGCAGATAAAGAAGAGTTTAGNATTAAAGCTATAGAAGCNNTAGGNAAATTAAAATATAGNGATGCTTCAATGCAGATNAANCAGTTCTTAAAATCTGAAAATTCATTTTTAGAAAAATTAGCAGCAACNGGTAGTTTAGGAAATATTGGNAATNNAAANATNATNCCTGANCTTNTNTCTCTTATNAATAGATGGCCAGCTCAATGGGTTGAAACNGATGGNCCNGAATTANGNTGGGAAGCAGCATTAGCTTTNTTAAAATTAGGANANACAAANANTNAAACTGAAGATATNATCAANAATTTATTAAAACGTTCATATTATNANACCTATCANGAATTAGATGAAAATACAGTCAATTTTGTTATGCTGAAAATTTTAAATATTTTATATTCTATTGATAATGTTCANTTACTNAAATCATTNAAAACNAACATTCAATTTTTAGCATTAGAAGACCCAAATTTAGAGATTCGNAANTATGCTAAAAAATTATCTAAAACCATTCNGTAAATAAATNTTTTTTTAATATANNTATTTTATTGCCTTAGTATCNTAAAAAACTTTAAATTATGTGTCCATTAGAGANGAATTGAAGAGAGAGAAATGGCAAAAAANAAATTTATTCCAAAAGCATCAATTGGAGATAANCAAGAAAANGAAATTTCTAGAGGGAAATTTATTTCTGTTTTATCTATTGGTTGGCTTGCATTTTTAGCNGGTGTCGGTGGNTTNTTCACTGCACTTGGTAGAATGTTTTTCCCTAATGTTAGTTTNGAACCTCCTCAAGAATTTAANATTGGNTATGTAGATGATTTTGAAATCGGAAAAGTAGATTTACGATTNAAAAAAGANTTTAATGTTTGGGTTGTAAGAGATAAAGAAAGNATATATGCATTATCNACAGTATGTACACATTTAGGNTGNACNCCAAACTGGNTAGAANCTGAAAAAAAGTTTAAATGCCCTTGTCANGGTAGTGGNTTTAGAAGTACAGGTATGCATTTTGANGGACCTGCTCCAAGACCATTAGAAAGATTCCGTATTTTTTTAGCTNGTGATGGTCAAATAGTAGTAGATAAAAATAAAAAATTTAATTTTGAAAAAGGAGAATGGACTAGACCTGAAGCTTCANTAAAGGTATAGTTTNANATGATATATGGAANAAAATGAAAAAAAATCAATTTTTCAAAAGTTATTAGATTCTCAATTATATAAATCAATAATAAGATCTGGCGTACCTAGAACTAGAAGGCAAAGAATGTATGCTGTTCTAGGGAATGTATTTTTACATTTACATCCTGCAAGATTACCTAGGCATGCTGTAAAAATAGGCTATACCTGGTGTATGGGAGGACTTTCTTTTTTTATATTTGTAGTTTTAACAATTACAGGCATAATGTTAATGTTTTATTACAGACCAACGGTTGAGTATGCTTTCACTGATATTATTGATCTAGGAGAACAAGCTCCATTAGGTATTATGCGAGAATTACATAGATGGGGAGCCCATGCTATGGTATTAACAGTTTGGCTGCATATGCTTAGAGTATTTATGACGGGCTCATATAAACCTCCTAGAGAATTTAATTGGGCTGTTGGTACTATTTTGATGACTCTAACAATGTTTTTAAGTTTTACAGGATATTTATTACCTTGGGATCAATTAGCAATTTGGGCGATTACTGTTGGAACTAATATGGCAAGAGCTCATCCTTTTATTGGAAGCGAAGGACCAGGAGCTTCCTTGCTTACAATTGGAGATTTAAATTTAGTGACCTCAGCTTCTGATGTTCGTTATGCTCTTTTAGGAGGAAGATTTGTAGGTGAGGCGACATTGTTAAGATTTTATGTATTACATTGTATTTTAGTTCCCTTTATAGCAATGATTTTTATGGCAGTACATTTTTGGAGAATTAGAAAAGATGGAGGAATATCAGGTCCATTATAAATGGATTGATACTATCGAATGCACAAACTATTATTAGCCATATTTTCTTTTTCATTTGTTATAGCAGCAGGAGGAGGAGGTCCATCCTCTCAAGTTTCTAACCCTCTATTACAGTCATTTAAAGAAATTGTTAATATAATTTCTGAACCAATTATATCTTTTACTGTATTAACGATAATATTTCCTTTTTTATTTCCTCCTACAGATTGGTTTGATAAAATACATAGGAAACTTGGGTTGCATTACATATGGACTAATCCTGGAGGTTATGCTTTATTTATAATAACTACTTTATTTTTCTATCTAGGATATACAGATCCCTATTTTAGTATTATTTTAAATAAACCAGATAATTTTCCAATTGTATTAATGGCATATTCAATGCTTTTTGTAATCTGGTATTCTATGAAAAAAGCGTATATAAATGATTCAAGATTAGAGGCAGGTAAAAAACCTAGAGAATATAATGATCCTGAAGATAAAGTTTTAGTATGGCCTGATTTAGTATACATTGAATTTATTGCATTGTTGGTTTTTATGGCATTTTTAACTATTTGGGCAATTATGTTTGCTGCTCCTTTGGAAGAGCCTGCTAATGCCGCTGCCACACCTAATCCTTCTAAAGCTCCATGGTATTTTTTAGGTTTACAAGAGATGCTGGTTTATTTTGACCCTTGGATTGCTGGGATAGTATTTCCAATATTTATTATTTTAGGAATGTGTGCAATCCCATATATGGATATAAACAAAAATGGAGATGGGTATTATTCATTTAAAGAACGTAGAGTCGGAGTTTTTATTTTTATGTATGGATGGGTTGCCTTATGGTTATATCTTATTGTTATTGGGACATTTTTCAGAGGCCCCAATTGGAATTTCTATGGTCCATTTGAATGGTGGGATCCACATAAATTAGAAGTGCTAAATAATGTAAATTTATCTGAGTATGTATGGGTTTATATGTTAGNACAAGAGACTCCTAGNAATATTTTATTAAGAGAGTCTGTAGGGTTTATTTTAGTTTTTGCTTATTTATTTGTTTTNCCTCTTTTCCTTAGTCAGACACTTTTAAAAAATATGTATAAGGCATATGGGCCAGTTCGATATGCATCTTTATGTATTTTTGGTCTTACTATGNTATCANTNCCAATCAAAATGTTTTTAAGATGGACAATTAATTTGAAATATATTGTTTATATACCTGAATGGTTTTTTAATATTTAAATCGGAGCTATTTTTTGAATTATCAAAANGACGAAAGATATTGGGANATAACCTTATTAAATAAGTGGTTTGCATTTGCTGCTGNTATTTGGACANTATCTATGNTATGGATGTTTATTGATGATAATGATGATGAATTTAAATATTATCAGAGNGAATATTATTCAATTTTAAAAGATAAAACNGAATCTGATTATAATAAACTATATTTAGAAGTAGTNGATGTAAAAAANACATTAGAATNAGANTTAGAAGCNAAAAANTTAATACTAGATTCCAAAAATGANCTNATTCAAAGTATTANTGATTCTNTCCAAAAAATTAAAGANCAATATGCTAAAGTAGATATTGATTGGAAGGCAATCATTGCAGAGGTTGATGTAGCAAAATATTTAGTTGAAAAAGAAAAAGCTGAANACAAATANAATGAAGTNTCTGAAGCTTCTTTANTGTTTAATGATTTAACNAANAANAAAGTTGAATTAAAAAAAGTAAAAGAATCATTAGAAATTCAGATGGATAGNTATNNNTCTAACATTGNAGANTTAAANCNAGAAGTTAAATTAGCTCAAGATAAACGTAATNAAGANTTAAAAAGATTAGATTTAGTAGAAAATCAATTAAANAAACTTGATAGAGATAGNATGTCTTTAGCTAANAANGTCGCNGACATTGTNNGAGATTTACCTATNGTTGATTTCTTGGACCCAAAATTAAAAGTACAACAAACAGTTGTTTCTGATGTTAANTANGATGTTAATTTTGCCAAGGTNGCNACTGTAGATCGTTGNGTTAGTTGTCATATGGGNATTGAAGAAAGTAANTTTANNGATGANGNACAACCATANGCAGCNCANCCTAATTTAGATTTGATTGGNTCNTCTNCATCACCTCACCCATTTAATGAATTNGGTTGTTCAAGTTGTCACTCTGGTAGAAGNCGAGGNACTGGTTTTNNTTCTACTACACATAGNCCATTTGATCAAGNACAAAANAAGGATTGGGAAGAGAAGTATGGNTGGGAAGTAATGCATCANTGGTTGCAACCTATGCTTCCATCTGAATATAGTCAAGCAGGATGTTTTAAATGNCANACACAACAACCTTATTTAGAAGGTGCTGATCAATTACANTTAGGTATTTCNTTGATAAAACAAAANGGCTGTAATGCATGTCATCATATTGAATCAATTCCTAAAGATTATGATGTTGGTCCAGATTTAACTAAAGTATATGAAAAGTTTGATAAAGATTGGACATTCAAATGGATTAAAAACCCTCAGAGTTTCAGATATAATACTATGATGCCACATTTTTTTGAGCAAGATAACAATTCTTCCCCTGAAATGATTAGTAGAAATAATGCAGAAATTTATGCAATGACAGAATATTTATATAAAGATAGTGACTTTAAGAAATCTAATGATTATGACTATTTAGGCGATGCTACTAGTGGAGAATTACTAATTAATGCGATTGGATGTATGGGTTGTCATCAAATTGATGAAAATATAGCAGATTATGATCCAGAAACTAATGAGTATGAATTCTATTTATCAAAGTATGGTTATGATATTGAAGAAACATCAAATTATAATTTATTAAACCAACAAGGTCCAAATTTAATTGGACTAGGTTCAAAAGTGTCAGCTGAATGGCTATATGAATGGTTAATGAATCCAAAGAATTATTGGGAAAAAACTAGAATGCCAAATTTAAGGCTATCTGATCAGGAAGCTAAAGATATTACAGCGTATTTAATGTCTTTTAAGAATGAAGAATTTGAGAATCAGACTATTCCAAAATTAACAGAGAATAATTTTAATGAAGAGTTAGAAAATATAGCATTTAGTTGGCTTAGTAAATCCTTTAATTATATGGATGCAGAAGAAAAATTTGAAAATTTAAAAGAAACTGGACAAATTACCGATTATGTAGCCGATAAAGCTATTCGTTATTATGGATGTTATACTTGTCATAATATGGATGGTTATGAAGATGCAAAACCAATAGGTGCTGAACTTACTTATGTGGGTTCCAAGCCATTAAATAAATTTGATTTTGGACATATTCATGATATTCAGCATACAAATTTTAGTTGGATTAATCAAAAGTTAGCAAATCCTAGAATTTATGATAGGAGTAAAGTAATTGCTCCAGAAGATAAATCACGAATGCCTAATTTTTATTTAACTCAAAATGAGATTGAAGCAATCACAACTGCTTTATTAGGGCTTACGAATGTACAGGTTGAAGAAACTAAATTAGCTGATTTAGATAAAAGTGAATTAGAATTATCAGGATATAAACTAATTAGACAATATAATTGTTATGGTTGTCATGAGATTTATGAAGAAGGTGGAAGGATAGCAGATACTATTAAGGAAATTTTACCTGAGAACCTTCATGCTGAGCACAGGAACTATGCTCCTCCTAGTCTTTATTCTGAAGGCTCAAAAGTACAATCAGATTGGTTATTTTCTTATCTTCAAAATCCAATTACTATTCGACCAAATTTACAGGTTAGGATGCCTTCATTCAATTTAAATGATGATGAGTGGAATGCAATTATTGCGGCATTTAAAGATATGGAAGATAACGATTTATCATATGAATCAATACATATGGTTGATAAAGGTAGTGAAAAATATCAACAAGGTTTTGAATTAGTGTCTGATTATGGCTATTATGATTTAGAGCAGGATGTATGGGTAGATGCATTTAATGAGGGTTCAAGGTGTTATGTATGTCATTTTGAAGGAGAGGTTCCTCCTGGTAAAGATTTTGATATTACTAATCCTTTAGTTTGGGCTCCAAACCTTGCCTTATCAAAAGAAAGATTAAGGCCTGAGTGGATAAAAGAATGGTTACGAAACCCTCAACATTATATGGAATATACCAAGATGGTTGCACCAGTATTATATAACAAATGTCCTGAATGTTTAGATGGTGATTTGACAGATGTTGAATATGCCGAAATTAAAGATATATCTGATAACAAAGATAATCCAAGCTGGAGAGCTGGAGATATAGCTGATTATAGATTAGAAGCAATTACAGATTGGATTTTTTCTGTAGAAGGGCCCACAGATATTTCTAATGTCATTTCAGATTACTTTAAGCAAAATGGATATAAACATTTTGAAGAAGAAGAGGAAGATGAGGATGATTGGGGTGATGATGATTGGTAGAACTTTAATCTAAACCGTAGGCATTTAATTGACTTTTAATATTTATTTCTACCTCTTTTGGAAGCCACGAATCTCCTCCAAAGCTTTCGATTAACATTCCTTCTGGACTAATCAATAATGATTTTAATGTATGATTAATATCTCTAGGATCACCTTCATCAATCCCGCTAAATCCTAAGCCAGCTTCCATAGTTAATTTTAAAATACTTTCTTTAAATCCATAGCTAGACAAAAAATGAATATTATTATAATCTTCAAATATATTGCCATATGCTTTTTTGAGTACATTTGGAGTATCATAGCTATAATCAAAACTAATAATTATAAATTCAATATTTGAGTTATCTTTAAATTGATTCACTAAATATTGGTTTTTTAAAATTACAGCTGGACAAAAATTAGGCATAGGACATCTAGAAAAAATAAAGGATATAAATTTTAATTTTTTATTAAAGTTATTTAATTCTACTTCATTGCCATCTAAATCTAAAAATTTAAAATCGGATATTTTTTCACCTATTTGTATTGTTTCATCTTCTTCAAAAAAATCATCAAAAATTTCATTTTCCATTAATTCCCTATGCCCTAAAATTTTAATTTGATCAGCCCAAGTTTTGGCGGGAGCATTTTTTTGTTCTGAAATATAGAAATTAAAATTTAGACTATCTCCTATAGAATAGTTTTCTAAATTAATGGAAGGTTCGATATTAAACATCATGGTCATTTCCATCATAAACCCAGGGACTTCATCATGTTTAATTAGCATTTTTTGCTGTTCTTTAAAAACATCTATTACAATGCCCTTGAATGGATATATTGTATATTCTGGTTTTTGATCTACACAGGAAAATAGAAGAATTAATAAAAATGAGATTTTTTTATACATATAGATTAGATAAAGAGCCAATCATATGTGTTGATTGACTCTTTATCAAGATAAGTATTATTTCTTTTTTGCAGGCTTTTTAAATGCTTTAGTTCCAGCATCAACAGATTTATCTGCAACAGTTACTATTTGTTTAAAATCATCACTGCAATATCCAGATCCTTTTTTCATGCTTTTATCCCATTTTTCATGCCAAAAACATAATTCATAATCTCCCGCTTCTAAACCACTTAAGTTTATTTCATAATTTCCATCTGCATCAGTTACAGCCCAATATGGATGGTCTAATACAATAACCCAAGATTTCATCCATGGATGAACATCACATTTGATATAGAAAGGGTCTTCATTTTTATCAAACTTTTTAGTTGAAGGGTCAGCTTTAGCTGGCATTGCAAAATTAAAAGCACTATTAACTTCTGACATAGAATGAATATTATGTAAAGTTTTATCACTATTTTTAATTAACAAGTCTTGCCCTTGCATAATACCTGTAACATGAGGTATATATTTACATCCTATTTGGTCTAATTCTATAGGAGTTGTTGGTACAGCTTCTGAATGTTTTGGATTGTTAACCCATACCATTACATTTTGCATATAGCTTTCTTTATTAATTAAAAAGCTTTCGTTAAATGTGGGACCACTATGAGATTTTCCACAAATTGGATCAGCATTCATATTAACCTTCTTGGGTCTTGGTGCTTTTCCTTCATATTGAACTTTACCCATTATTTTAGTAGCATCTGCAGCCATTAATAATGACATACTAAATACTAGTAGAGTTAAGAATTTATTTTTCATGATTTTATCCTTTTATTTAAAAAATAATTAAAATTTATTATTTAAATTTAAAGTAGTTTTTATTAATCAATCAACAATATTAGTTTTTATTATGTGGACATTAGTTATTATTAGTCATNTTTTNATGTTTNTTTCNTTTGGAATGCTTGTNTTTTCTACATTNCAAGGNCANTTTGTGCCNTCTATTAGNGGNACAACATTAAATTCATATTCAATTATTGCAATTATGATTTATGTATTTACNCAATCTTTAATTTTTTTCCTTATTATTACNATTAATAAAAATATGAANACTATAATTGTAGAAAATAATTTAACAATCANAAATGAGAATTATAANAAGTATAAAAGNCAGATGCATATGCANACTTCNTCAAATATNTTNTTTATTTCAACTTTAGCAATTTTATTTGGAGCTGTCCATACAGGNTTGATGAAGGAATCAACACNTAATATTCTTTTTGTAATTGGGATTATACATTACGGATACGTNATTAAAATNGAGTATTTTTGNTTTAAAGAAATTAGTCAAATAATTNCTCGTATAAATGANTTGACTTTTAGTAAATTATCGGACGGTTAAATATGTATTATTTAGCAAAATTTTTTGAATTGATTGGNATGGGTGTTTTNTTNTATTGTTTTTATATATATTTTCCAGACCCNATGTCTTATGAATTGCTTGCATATGGTTCTAGTTTTTTCATTGCAGGTTGGATTATTGAGAAATTTTTACTCAAAGGATAAAATGGATTTTAAAGTAGAAGATCATTTAAAAGCTGTTCCAGAATTACCGGANCTTATTAGGNCTAAAAAAAANAGACCTCCTAAAATGGCAGTTGTNGATGAAGACAATTGNACAGGNTGTTCTGCATGNGTTCCTTTTTGNCCTGTNGATTGTATTGAACCAGTTNCAGAAGATAAGTATAATGATGTATCTATNCCACCTGTTCAAGTTNGATGGAATGAGTGNATAGGATGTCAAGTATGTGCNAAAGTATGTGATAAATTAACTTGGAATGCTATTAGAATGATTCCTACAAANNCTTTCGAAGANCGATATGANTTTACNGTAGANAAAAAAATAGANAATGGGCAANTATGAGTCAAGATAGTCACCAAGAATCNTTTATTAGAAAATATATTTTTTCAATTGATCATAAATGGATTGGTATTCANTATGGTGTAACTAGTATGTTATTTNTATTNTTTGGTTTTGTATTAATGATGATTATGAGATATCAGCTTGCATANAATACAAANACTGGTTTAGAAAAAGATTTAATATCNCCTGATATGTATAATGCTTTAGGNGCTATGCATGGNACTATTATGGTNTTTTTAGGTGTTGTNCCAATGGTTGTTGGAGCTTTTGGNAANTATTTAGTTCCTCTNCAAGTNGGNGCGCCTGATATGGCNTTTCCAAAATTAAATATGGCTAGTTATTGGNNNTATTTTNTTGGTGGTGTTGTNATGTTAGCNAGNTTTTTTGTTCCNGANCAATTACCAGCNCATTCTGGTTGGACNTCCTATGTNCCATTAGCAACATTATCATCAGGNCCAGGNCAAACANTTTGGCTTGTTGGAATGATNTTTTTAATTACNTCATCTCTNCTTGGTTCTACAAATATTATAGTCACTATTTTNCAACTTAGAGTACCAGGANTAACATGGATGAGGTTACCATTTTTTATATGGNCACAGCTTGTAACTTCATTTTTATTNTTATTAGCATTTCCACCACTTGANGCTGCTGNAATTTTTCAGNTATTAGATAGGGTTGCAGGNACTCACTTTTTTGANCCTTACATGGGTGGNAGTGTTCTTTTATATCAGCATTTATTTTGGTTTTTAGCTCATCCAGAAGTNTATGTTTTAATTTTACCAGCTCTTGGTATTGTNGCNGAGGTCATTGCAAATAATATTAGAAAACCATTNTGGGGTTACAAATCAATGGTNTATTCAACCGTATGGTTAGGTTTTATGTCATTTATTGTTTGGGCTCANCATATGTTCTTAACTGGAATGGGNACNACAATGAGTAGTTTCTTTATGATTACTACNATGATTATTTCGGTACCNTCAGTTATTATTTTNTCANCATTATTTTTATCTCTTTGGGGTGGATCNATNAGATTTAATACTCCAATGCTTTTTGCNTTATCTTTTTTNCCAATGTTTGGTATTGGAGGATTAACNGGATTNCCTTTAGGTTTAGCAACNGCAGATATTCATTTACATGATACATATTATGTGATNGGGCATTTNCATTATGTNGTTGCNCCNGGNACTATTTTTGCTATTTTTGCTGGNATTTATTTTTGGTTTCCAAANATTACAGGAAAAACAATGAATGAAGNTTTAGGTAANATTCATTTCTATGGNTCNTTTGTTTGTATGAATGGTATTTTTATGCCAATGTTTTTACAAGGTTTAACTGGNNTNTCAAGAAGAATGGCAAATGGGGGCTATGATTATGCTCATGCTAAAGAGGTTTTATATCTAAATGAAATTATGTCTATTTCTGCATTTCTACTTTTTGTATTTCAATTGTTTTTTATATTTAATTTCTTTTGGACAATTTTTAGAAAGAGATATGAATCTGAATCTGATACAAATCCTTGGAAAGCTACAACTATTGAATGGACTGATACTACTTCTCCACCATTAGGTCATGGAAACTTTGAAGTAATTCCTAGTGTTTATCGCGGGCCATATGAGTATAGTGTAGAAGATCATGAAAAAGATTATTGGCCACAAACA
>PAOX01000035.1 GCA_002710085.1 Fidelibacterota bacterium | reverse complement strand
AAAAACAATTCAAATCTCTAATTTTTTACTTATTATTGCTACCTGTTTAGTTGTTTTTGTAGATAATGAGACTATATTTTGGTTTGCAGGAGTTTTGGTAGGGTTCTCTAGTGGTCCAAATCAATCATCAAGCAGATCGTTAATGAGTCGATTCTCTCCAGAAAAAAAACAAAATGAATTTTTTGGATTTTTTGCATTTTCAGGAAAAATTACAGCTTTTTTAGGTCCATTTTTACTTGCTCAAGTTACATATATTGCATTAACATATTTTGATTTTAGTGGGGTGGCTGCTCAAAGGCTTGGAGTCTCTGTAGTTTTAGTTTTATTGTTGTTAGGTTCTTATATACTTCACTTTGTTGACGAGAACGAAGAAATTAATTAACCTTTTTAACTTATAAGTATCACTTAATAAACTACTTTAACTAAATGCTTGCTTTGTATATTAAGTTTATCTTAACTTAAGATAGGTTAATTATATGAGAAATAAACTACTTACAGACACTTTAATCCTTGCTTCAGTACTATTAGTACTCTCATTCTTTGTCAAAAATTCTTTATCTAACAATAGACCTGATACTCTTCTTTCAATTTCTGTTGCTTCTGATAATTTGGAATTCAATAAAGAGCAAGTTGAGATTGATTTAAGTACGCTTAGTAGTGTAGCTTCTGCAGAAATCTCTATTGAAGTAGGAATTATAGAGATGGAAATAGATAATGATGCTTTTGATAAAAAATCTGTAGAAAAGATTTTAGATAAATGGGGCATATCTAATGATCGTGATTGGGATATAGAAGTAATAGCGTCCTCTGAACTTTAAACCTCCAAACTATTTTAACAATACATTCTTTTTTTTGATTTCTTAATATTATATTATTGATATGGGAATAAAGGTTGTTGCTACAAATAGAAAAGCTACCCACGATTACAGAATCATTGAAAAGTATGAATCTGGAATAGTTTTATCTGGGACAGAAATAAAATCTATTAGAAATAATAAAGTTAGCATTAAAGAAGCTTATGTGCGAATATTTAGTAATGAAATTTTTGTTATAGGAATGAATATTAGTTATTATGAAAATGCTGGTTATGCTACCCATGAACCAACTTCTGACAGAAAATTATTAATGCATAAGAAAGAGATTTTTAAAATAAAAAAAATGGTTGATGAAAAAGGTAAAACATTAATTCCATTAAGAGTATATTTTAAAAATGGTAAAGCTAAGCTAGAATTTGGTCTTGGTGAAGGTAAAAAGAAGTGGGATAAAAGGCATGATATTAAAGACAAAGAAACAAAAAGAAGAATTGATAGAAACTTAAAAGGAAAAATATAATGAGTATATTTCCATCTTTAAATGAACAAATGGATTTAATTAAAACAGGCACTGAAGAAATTGTACCTGAAGAAGAATTAGTAAAAAAAATAGAGAAATCTATTAAAGAAAATCAACCTCTAAAAGTTAAGCTAGGGTGTGATCCTAGTCGTCCTGATTTACATATTGGTCATTCTGTAGTGCTTAGCAAATTAAAAGATTTTCAGGATTTAGGTCATAGAGCTATTCTTTTGATAGGTAATTTTACTGCGATGATTGGTGATCCAACTGGACAAAATAAAACTCGCCCTCAACTATCTATTGAAGAAGCTACTAAAAATGCCGAATCATATATGGATCAAGCTGCTATTTTATTAGATTCTAAAAAATTAGAAATTATTCATAATGGAGATTGGCTTTCAAAAATGAATTTCAATGAAATAATTAAATTAACTTCTAAATATACTGTTGCTAGAATGTTAGAAAGAGATGATTTTACCAAAAGATATAATAATGGGCAGCCAATTTCATTACATGAATTTTTATATCCTTTAGCACAAGGTTATGATAGTGTGCATATGCAATCTGACATAGAGCTAGGTGGGACAGATCAAAAATTTAATTTACTTGTAGGTAGAGCATTACAGAAAGAGTCTAATTTAGAGCCACAAATTATTATTACTACTCCTCTGATAGAGGGTACTGATGGTGTTGAAAAAATGTCTAAATCTTATGATAATTATATTGGTTTTTCTGATTCAGCTTCTGACATATATGGTAAAACTTTGTCCATTCCAGATGAATTAATTGTTAAATACTTTGAGTATTGCACTAGAGTGAATGATTTAACTCAAATTAAAGATAGTTTAAAAGATGGGACAGGTAATCCTAGAGATTTAAAGAGAAGGCTTGCTAGAGAGCTTGTAAGTATTTATCACAATTCTGATGCATCTCTAAAAGCTGAGCAAGATTTTGATAATTTGTTTATTAAAAAAGATGTGCCTGATAATATTTCAGAGATAAAAATAGATTCAGATAAAAAATTAATTGAAATTATGGTTTCAAATAATATGGTTGCTAGTAATGGTGAAGCAAAACGGATGATTAAACAAGGTGCAGTAAAAATAAATGAAGATAAAGTATCTGATATAAATGTAGAAATTTCTCCAGATAGTAATATTATTTTAAAAGTTGGAAAAAGAAAGTTTCTCAAGATTGTTTAATTATGAATAAGTACTGTATAGTAACGACTATTGTAGCAAATTTATATAAAAAACCTTCATTTACATCAGAGCTTGTCACTCAGGCCTTAATAAAAGAAAAATTATTAATTTTAGCTAATCAAGATAATTGGTATAAGGTACAACAGTGGGATAGTTATGAAAGTTGGATTCATAAATTTTATATAAAAGATTTAGAATTGGGTTCTTCAATAGGTTGGAATAAATTAGATATAAACAAAAAATCAATTCACGAATTAATATCTTATGCAAAATCTTTCATTGGAATTCCATATTTATGGGGAGGAAAAAGTTCTTTAGGTTTTGATTGCTCTGGATTTGTTCAGACTGTATTTAAGATGACTGGAATTAATATGCCAAGAGATGCGTCTCAGCAAATTTTAAGGGAAAATTTATATGATATAAATTATTGCGATGCAAAAACTGGTGATTTATTGTTTTTTATGGAAGATAATTACGTTAATCATGTTGCTATTTATTTGGGTAATCAAGAAATTATACATTCATCAGGTTCTGTTAAAATTGAAAATTTAGCAGATAACGATAAATTATATAAAAAAATGTATAAAGTTATGTCTATTAAGAATTTGTTTAATGAATAATAATTTAAATAAAAAAGTATTACTCTTGAATCAAAGTTATCAGCCATTGATGACGGTAGGAGCTAAGAGAGCAATTATTCTCTCATTTACTGATAAAGTGGAGGTTTTAGAAAGATATGTAGATCAAGTACATTCTGTCAATTTATCTATATTTGTACCATCGGTATTAAGATTAAAAGATTATGTTAAGTTTAATCAAAAGAGAATTCCGTTAAGTAGAAAAAATATTTTAAAAAGAGATGGTCATGTATGTCAATATTGTGACTCTAAAACAAATTTTATGACTGTGGATCATATTGTGCCTAAGGATAAGGGGGGTGGAGATTCATGGGAAAACCTTGTAGCAGCATGTATTCCTTGCAATACAAAGAAAGGAAATAAATTATTAAAAGATATTAATATGGAATTATTAAAAAAACCTAAAGCTCCATCTATATTATTTAATCTTCAAAATGATTTATCTAATGCGCAGAATTCATGGAAACCTTATTTATTTATGAAGGAGAAGAATTAGTATGGATAAAAAAAAGATTATACTTTCAGGTATACAGCCTTCTGGAAGTTTGTGTATTGCTAATTATATAGGAGCAATTCGTAATTGGGTTTCATTACAAAATGATTATGATAGTATTTTTTTAATTGTTGATTTACATTCTTTATCAGCTAAGCAGGTTCCAGCAGAATTAAGAAAAAGATGTTTATCTTTTGCTGCTCAATATGTTGCATGTGGAATTGATCCAGATAAAAGTACAATAGCTATTCAGTCGCATATAAGTCAACATGCAGAATTATCTTGGATTTTGAATAGCTTAACTTATATGGGTGAACTAAATAGAATGACCCAATTTAAAGATAAGTCTCAAAAAAATGAAAAAAATATTAATGCAGCTTTATTTACATACCCTGTTTTAATGGCTGCTGATATTTTGTTGTATCAGGCAGACTTAGTACCTGTAGGGCAAGATCAAAAACAGCATTTAGAATTAACTAGAGATATAGCAGTAAGATTTAATAATCAATATTCAGATACTTTTACGATTCCAGAGCCATATATTCCAAAACATGGTTCTAGAATTATGAGCTTGCAAGACCCTAACAGTAAAATGTCTAAATCTGATAGTAATCTTAATAATATTATTTCATTATTAGATGAGCCATCGATGATTAAAAAGAAAATAAAGCGAGCTGTAACAGATTCAGGCTCAGATATTGTTTTTGATGAAAAACGGGCTGGTTTAGCTAATCTTATGACTATTTACTCTATTGCGACTGGCGATGATATATCAAAAATTGAAAATGACTATAAAGGTAAAATGTATTCAGATTTTAAAAATGATTTAGGTAATATTGTTGTAGATTTCTTATCTCCCATTCAAAAAGAGTACTCATTGTTAATGAAAGATAAGAGTCATATTGAAAAAATCCTAAAAGATGGTGCTGATAAAGCTGTAAATAAAGCTTATAAGACTTTAGATAAAGTATATCGAAAAATTGGTTTGGTTAAAAAAATACGTTAATGTCATATAAGATTAATACTAATGATTTTGAAGGTCCTTTAGATTTGCTCTTGTTTTTTATTCAAAGAGATAAATTAAATGTCTATGATATTCCAATTTCAGAAATTACACATGAATTTCTTGATTATATTTCAGCATTAAATAAGATAAATATAGAGGTAGGTGCAGAATTTATTTATATGGCCTCATTATTAATGAAGATAAAATCTAAAATGTTGTTACCTATAGATGATTCTGATGAAGAGATTATTGATCCTCGTCATGATTTAGTTTTGCAACTGATTGAGTATAAAAAGTTTAAAAATATATCAAATCACTTATCTAAAGTGCATGATAAATATAATAAAACTTATAGAACTAAGGTGATGGAAGAGTATAGTGATTCTTTCATTGCTAATAATGAAATATTGATTGGTGAGTTTAATTTATATGATATTATTAAAAATTATAGCTATTTAATTGAAAACTTGCCTGATAGTAAAAAATATCAAATAGAGCATGAAAATTTTTCGATTAGCGAACAAATTAAGGTGATTCAAAATAAATTTAGAAATAAAGATAAGATTACATTTAGTAGTATTATAAAACAGGCTAATAGTAAAGCGTATCTTGTATGTACTTTTATTGCTATTTTAGAAATGATTAAAAGTAATGAAATAGTTATTAAACAGAAAAATTCATTTTCTGAGATATACATTATTAACAACATTAACTAATTATATGGATTACAAAAATATTATTGAAACAATCCTCTTGGCATGTGAACAGCCTATATCAAATAATTTAATTCGCACAGCATTGAAAGTAGATTTATCTGATTCTGATATTAAAGATATTATTAATGTATTAAATGATGAATATAAAAAAAATAAAAAAGGTATATATATCGCTTTTGTATCTGAAGCTTATCAAATTAGAACGCTTCCAGAATTTTATGAATATATCAGTATAATTCAAAATAATAGCAAGCAATATAGGTTAAGCAATGCTGGGCTTGAGGTGTTAAGTATCATTGCATTTAAGCAGCCTATTGCTAGGTTAGATATTGAGGCAATTAGGGGGGTAGACTCTATTGGTGTTATTAAAAAGCTTTTGGATAACAATTTAATTATTTTTAAAAAATCAAAAAAACAGAATAAAAAACAGATATTTTATAAAACTACTGAATTCTTCTTAGAAACTTTTGGTTTAAATAGAATTGAAGATTTAACTACTACTCAAGATATTAAGGAGATTTTAAAACAATCATGAGACTCAATAAATTTTTAGCAAGATGNGGTGTAGATTCTAGGAGAAATTGTGATAANCTAATAAAGAATAAAAAGATNTCTATAAATGGAAATNTTGTGACTGATTTTTCTTATAAAGTNAANCAGGANGATGTAGTCTTATTAAATGGNAAATTTTTAGAAATTCAAGAGGATTCTGTTGTTTATATNTTAAATAAGCCAAAAGGTTATATTTGTACTTCAAATGATACTCACTCAAGATTAAAGGTCGTTGATTTGATAGAAACTGATGTTAGATTATTTACTATAGGAAGGCTTGATCGAGATACTACAGGAATTATTTTGTTGACTAATGATGGAGATATATCTAACTATTTAACACATCCTAAGTATAGAAAAGAAAAAAAATATTATGTCAAAACAAAAGGTAAGATAGATTTAGTCTTTTTGAAACAGCTTAAGAATGGATATACTCTTGATGATGGAACAAGGGTTAAAGCTCAAATTAAATTAACATCTCAATTAGGTAATAATTTTGAATGGGACGTGATATTAACTGAAGGTAAAAACAGAGAAATTAAACGAATATTNTCTAATTTTGATGCTAAAGTNACCTTGTTNCATAGATATTATTTTTCAGGTTTTCAGCTTAACAATTTAAACCCTGGTAAATATAGAAAATTATCAAAAGTAGAAATCAATAATATATTAAAATAAAATTCTTTTTAATTATATAGGGCTTATGGTTATATTACTTGGCTTTTTGTAAATGGAGTTTTTATTAAAATGATAATAGCGATTGATGGACCTGCGGGTTCAGGAAAAAGTACAACAGCTAAATTATTAGCAAAAAAAATAGGTTTTATTTATTTGGATACTGGAGCAATGTATCGTGCAGTAACTTATTATTTTTTAAATAATTCAGCTGATTTAACTAATTCCTCAGAAATTTTACAATTATTAAATAAAATGAATCTAAAAATAGACTATCAAAATGATGAGTTTACAGTTTTTTTAGATAATAAAAATGTTAATAATCATATTAGGAAGCAAAATATTAATCAATTTGTGAGTGATGTGAGCAAAATTGGCGAGGTCAGGAAAAAAATGGTTGAAATACAGCGTAATTTTTCCAATAAAAAAGATATAGTTGTTGAAGGGAGAGATATAGGATCTCATGTTTTTCCTAATGCTGACTATAAATTTTTTATAAAAGCTGATATATTGGTTAGAGCAGAAAGAAGGTTTAACGAAATGTCTGAATCTTCAATATCTATTNCTGANTTAGCAACTCAATTAGAGCAACGAGATATGTTAGATTCTAATAGNGCTATTTCTCCATTAGTAAAAGCAAATGATGCGTTAGTGATTGATACAACTTCATTAACCATAGATGNNCAAGTAAATAAACTATATAACATAATAACTAATAACTAACAAATAGGTAATAAAACATAACATGATAAANGATAACAANGAAAACANAAATGATAATTTAGAACAAGANCNAGAACAAGATTTAGATAANAAGCCANCATTAGATAATAAGNCAACANAGGTTAGCNCTGATGATAGTGTAAAAGATGAANTGGTTGNATCTGATACAGAGNAAACAGNAGCGGTAGTTGAAGAAAAAATAGATAATTCTCGATCAAATAAAAAAATGGTTAACTATTTAGATAAATCAATTATAAATATTAAACAATATGATTTTGATGAGGTTAATAACGTTGTATCATTAGAAGATAGTGAAAGTAAAGAGATTTATAACTCAGGTTTAGATAAAAAAGAAAAAGATGTAGTAAAAGGTACNATAGTTAGAGTTAATGAAAGAGATGTATTTGTAGATATTGGATTTAAATCTGAAGGAATTATTTCAAAAGGTGAATTTAAGAATGCAGTTCCTATCGTAGGTGAGGCTGTTGATGTGTTTATTATATCATTTGAAGATAGAAGAGGTAATTTAATTTTATCTAGAGAAAAAGCTGAATTCATGTTAAAGTGGGATGAATTAAGAGATAAATTNGANANCTCTGAAATTATATCAGGTAAAATTGTAAGAAGNATCAAAGGTGGTATGATTGTAGATTTAGATCCAGTTCAAGGGTTTTTACCAGGTTCTCAAATTGATATTAAACCAATTACTAATTTTGATGAATATGTTGGTATGGAGAGTGATTTTAAAATTGTAAAGTTTAATGAATTAAGACAAAATATTGTGTTATCTAGAAAAGAGATTCTAGCTAATGATTTAGATGANAAAAGAAAAGAAATNATGGATAAATTAAAAGTTGGTGATATACTTGATGGTACTGTTAAGAATATTACTGATTTTGGAGCTTTTATAGATTTAGGTGGTATTGATGGTCTGCTGCATATAACTGATATTACTTGGGGTAGGATTAATCATCCATCAGAAAAGATTTCAATAGGTGAAGAGCTTCAAGTTAAAATTATAGATTATGATCCAGAAACAGTTAGAGTTTCTTTAGGTTTAAAACAATTACAAAGTGAACCATGGGAAGGTATAGAAGAAAAGTATCCTATNGGNTCNANAGNNAANGGNAANGTAGTNAATATGATGAAATANGGNGCTTTTGTAGAACTTGAAGAAGGNGTTGANGGGTTAGTTCATGTTTCAGAAATGTCTTGGACAAGACATATTAAGCATCCTACTGATTTATTTAAAATTGGAGACGCTTTAGAGGCAAAAGTATTAACTGTAGAAAGTAGTGAGAAGAAGATTTCTTTAGGTATAAAACAGCTACAAGATAATCCATGGGACAAAATTGAGGAAAAATACGAAGTTGATAGTATTCATGAGGGTGTTGTAAAGAACCTTACACAATATGGAGCGTTTGTTCAATTAGAAGAAGGTGTTGATGGGTTAGTTCATATATCTGACATGTCTTGGACTGAAATTGTTAAACATCCTAAAGATATTTTAAATAAAGGTGATAAAGTTAAAATTAAAATTTTAGATTTATCTAATAAAGAGCATAGATTATCTCTAGGTATTAAACAAGTAACGGACAATCCTTGGGAAAATATTGGTGATGAGTATGAATCAGGAAAAAAGGTTGAAACATTAGTTATTGAGTCTACAGATAAAGGNGCTACAGTTAAATTAGATAATGGTTTAGAAGGTATAGTTCTGTTTAAGTCTTTATCTAAAGATGAAAAAAAACAAGCAAAAGATATTTTTGTTCCTGACTATAAATTAGAAGCTACTGTTCAAGAGATTGATGAAGAATTAAGGAAAATAATTTTTATTGTTGATTTTGAACAACATTTAGATAGTTCCTCAGAATCTTCAGAAGATGAGTAGTCAATCAATTTTGATGTAATACCATGAATATATTAGGTATTGAGACTTCTTGTGATGAAACTGCAGCTTCAATTATAAGCGATGGTCAGCTTATAAGTAATATAGTATATACTCAACAAATTCATAAGAAATATGGTGGGGTCGTTCCAGAGCTAGCTTCTCAAGAACATTTGAATGAAATTCTAGATGTTGTTGATGCTGCACTTAACCAAGCTTCTTTAAAATTGTCTGATATAAATGGTATTGCGGTTACTTATGGTCCAGGTTTAATGGGATCATTATTAGTTGGTCTAAATTTTGNAAAAGCAATGTCTCTATCATTGAAAATNCCTTTTTTAGGTACTAATCATTTAGAGGGTCATTTATTCTCAAATTATATAGAAAATCAAAATATTACTTTTCCAAATATTTGCTTGTTAGTTTCAGGTGGACATACACAAATATGGTTAATAAAAGATTATAGCACNTTTGAGTTAATAGGTGAAACTACAGATGACGCTGCAGGTGAAGCGTTTGATAAAGGAGCNAAAATATTAGGACTNGAATATCCAGGTGGTCCTGAGATTGACAAAATATCNAAAAATGGAAATNTTAAATTTGTTAATTTCCCTAGGCCTAGGGTTAAAAATTCTCCCTATAGTTTTTCTTTTAGTGGTTTAAAAACAGCTTTGTTATATTATTCTCAAAAAACTAATCAAGATGAATTNCAAAANAATNTTTCTGATATTGCAGCTTCATATCAAGAGGCTATACTTGANTGTTTGTTTAATGCATTAGAAAAATTAGNTATAGATNATCCAGATGTGAAGGATATCTATATATCTGGTGGNGTTGCAGCAAANAATAGATTAAGAGTAAAATCTAAACAATTTGAGTTAGATTATANGANGAATATTATTTTGCCTAAATTAGAATATTGCACTGATAATGCGGCTATGATAGCTATGGCTGCATATCAAAAAATTATTAATGGTCAAAAATCTCCATATGATTTAGCTCCTATACCTAATTTAAAATTGTAGCTCTTATGTTGTATTTAGATATTATTTTTAATACTTTAATTGATATAATTTTATTTCGCGATNTTTATCTATCTTTATATTTTTTTATATTCCTTTATTGCATTTATTTTCTTTCAAAAAAAATTCAAATAAAGAGTAATAAAAGTAGATTTATACTATTCTGTAGATTATTAGTGCTGATATTATTCATCCCTCTTTTTAATAATAATTTTTTTAAATATGAAAAATCATCAGTTAGAACACAAAAGATAGGCATAATGGTTGATAATTCCTTAAGTGTTGGTAAAATATTGAATGAGAATGCTGTTGATATTGAAAATTATATTAATAAAGTTGAAAACTGGGCTAATGCTAATAGTATCAATCTATATTGGTATGACTTAGATAGCTCTATCAATAAAAATAACATCATATTTAATAACGAAACTACATCCTTTGATTATATTAAAGATATATCATTAAATAAGGAGGTAGATCAATTATTATTAATTTCAGATGGTGTAATTAATTCTGGATTCATATCTAATGATTTTTATAATCAAAACAATATCACAATACATTCCATTGGATTAGGTGATTTAGATGGTACTCAAGATATAGGTATTACAGATATGCGCTTAGAGCACTTAAAGGATTCCATTTATTTAGATGTGTCGTTTTCAGTTAAAATGAACAAAGATAAGAGTTTTGTTTATAAAATTTTTACAGATGACAATGTTCTGCATTCAGATTCGATTAAAGTTTTAAATGGAGATTATAATTTTGACAAACAATTTTATTTTCAATCTAAACTTATTACTAATAATATAAAAATTGAGCTAACTCCAATAGAGTTTTCTGATTCAAAAACACATAATAATTATTGGGAGATTGATTTAGTTAAAAATGAATTAAAAGATATATTATTGATTACTGGAAAGTTGAGTTATAACACATCATTTATTAAATCAAATTTAAAAAGCATTTCTAATATCAATTTAAAACATGCTATTGTCTTTGATGAAGAATTTGATTATTCTTCCTTATTGTTAGATGATTTTGAGGGTGTAATTTTTGATAATTTCCCAAATGACATTAATGGGTATAATTTTTTTAAAAAAATACATAAAAATGAGTTAAGTATTATGTTTTTTGAAAGTTATAATTTTAAATCAGAATTATTGAAAATGATGCTGGATGATATTGTCCCGCAAAAATTTTATATTCAAAGTGGTGATTATCAAAAAAAATATAAATTAGGAGCAAACTTTGATTTTGTTTCTCTTAAATCAAATTACAATTTATTTTGTAATGATTGTTCTAATTTGAATGTAATAAATTCTTTTTCCAATAATAGTATTGCTGAGCTATCTTTATCTAATTTTTATGCATTTTTAATACCAAATATTTCAGAACTATCTTTTTTTATGAAGACAAAGCATGATAATAGTTATATCGATCAATACTTCAGATATTTAATTAATAAAAATTTAAATAATAATTCTTTACTTGATTTGCAACTTGGTAAAAATAATTACTCAATAGGTGAAAAATTATTATTTGAGCTAAATGATGACATACCATTTGATATCATTAATCGAAAGGTGATTATAAAAGATTTAGATCGAATGACTGTTGATTCTATAGATTATAATTCTGAAACTAATTTGTTTTTTAATAAAAAGGGTAAATTCGATATGTATTTTTCATTTACAGGAACAAATGCAGAAGTTATTAATTCAAATAGAAAGAGCTTTTATATTGATAAACATAACATAGAATTAGATGGGGTTATCCAAAATATAGAGTTATTGAAAGATATCTCTTCTAAATCGGGTGGTTTGTATGCTAATATTGATAGTTTAGGTTATACTTTTTTAAATAAAATTAATTTAAATTTTATAGAAGAAGATTTAAAGGATATTTATTCTACACTAGAAATATTCATTAAAGAAAAAATATTTCTATTAATGATTATGTTGTTTTGTTTAGAAATTTATCTTAGAAAGAAAATAGGTTTATTGTAG